>JAAZKR010000044.1 GCA_012799725.1 Oligosphaeraceae bacterium
GACTACGACGGTCGGCGTTGATTTTGCTCGCATGGGGCGGGTGGCGGTGCGGCGTCTGCGGCAAAAATCCGGTCTGCGTTTCACAAAACTTCTGCCGCAGCTGATCATCCGCAAAGCACAGACGCCGGTCGCCTTGTCAAGCACAAAGCATGTCTTTCAGGTCTTCAATATGCAATCATCAGCTGCATCCGGTGCTGAAAGCCCGCTATTGAAGAGTTCTACGACTATCAGCTGCAAGAAAGGGCAAAATCACGATGCTCTGTAAAAGTTTAGGCATGGCAATGGTACTTGGCGTATGCTGCCTGAGCGTGAGCGCCGACCATATTGCACAGACACAAAAAAACGGCAGGCAGGTGCAAATCATGGCAAATAGCGAGCTGTCCAAGGGAAATTCAGATTTAAGATCAGCGACCTCCAAGCATTTTGCCCAAGGCGAAACTGGCGCTTTGGCTTCCGAATCGCGCAAAACCTTGCTGGCCAATTTCGGCATCCCCGGCGCCAGCAGCACGAATGTCTTGCGGCTGGAAATTTCAAAGGCAGAGGCTTTCAACCCAGACTTGAGCATAGTCCTCGTCGGCACTAATGATGCGCTTAACAGCAGCAAGCTCAGCTCACCGGAGCAATACGAGCAGAACATGCGGCAGATCATTCAGGCATTGCAGGCAATTGGCAGCAAAGTCCTGCTGATCACGCCGCCCCCATGCATCGAGGAACTCGTGCTGATGCGGCACAAGAAGACAGCCTACGGTGACACGCCGCCGCAGGAACGCATCCTGGCCTGCCACCGGATTCTCGGTGATCTCGCCCGTGAATTCCAGTTGCAACTGGTGGATTTCCACCAGATCGTGACGGAACGTGGCGATCTGGCTGGTGAAAAATCATTGCTGCGCAACCCGGTTAATGAAAAAAGCGCCGATGGGGTGCATCCGACTGCCGAAGGCTACCGGCTGCTGGCCCAGGCCATTGCCGATATGATCAAACAGCACAAGCTTCCGCACCGCCGCATTGCCTGTCTGGGTGACAGCATTACCTACGGGGCGCACATGACCGGCGCCGGCAGTGTTGCCGGAGATACTTACCCTGGCCAACTCGCCGGGATGCTGGAGTAAAACTGCTTGCCGCTGAAAGTGCAACGAAGCCAAACAACCGATTTTCCCCATATCAATAACTTGATTACTTGTGAACATCCACTTTGGAAACGAAAAGGGCATCCAATGAAGCAGCACAAGGAAGACTTTGCCTTAATCGAATTGTTAGTCGTCATTGCCATTATTGCCGTACTGGCTTCGATGCTGCTGCCGGCATTAAGCGCTGCGCGTCAGCGTGCCAAGGACATCAAATGTGTCAGCAATCTGCGGCAGCTTGGTGTCACCTACTTTATGTATGCGGAGGATTGCGATGGCAGAGGAATCTATGGAAACTACGGCAGTCCTGGTATCAGCTGGACCAAAGTTTTCCTCGATAATGGCTACGTCAGTAATTTGGATTATTGCGTTTGCCCGTCCTGGGCACCGTCGCAGGCCAGATATATGGTTTTTACTTATGCGCGCTGTGCAGGATATCTCGGAAGTGAAACATATTTACTGACAGATATCTGGCATCCGCAAGAGACGATGCTCCATACTGAACAGCATTCATACCGAGCCTCTGCCCAGCTAGGCTGATCCTCCAGTTAATTGCCCGGGTATGAACCAGTACCACTATGTCCGTGCGGGACGAATAAAAACTAACAAAACGAACCCTGACAATCACATGATTCATCTGCGACACAAGAAAAACACAGGCAGTGATGGGTGATGGGCGTGTCACGTCCTTGGATCAGAACTCCTTGGTAGACAACCTCCGGGTGTCCGCAACGTTGTACTGCGGAAAGGATGCGCCATATGACGGCTTGCGTAGACTCAAGGATGCCTACGCCCTCTACTATCTGTATTGATCTGTATTGAAACTTTCATGTGGGCAGCGTTGAATATCCCGAAGGAGACGCTGTCCTCCTTGACTCGGAACAATGGCTAATCTACCAATCATCTCGAAAGGAGCACTGCAAATGCGGATATTATCTTCCCTGGCTTTGTTTTTTACCGGCGTGTTGACCGTTTCAGGGCAGTTACAAACCGGCAGCAGCCGTTTTTTATTTGATCAGAAAACCGGAGCGCTGACTACCGTTTTCAGGGAACAGCAAAAAGTGGTTGCGCAGACTGAAAACCACTATTTCCTGAAAAGCAGGGAAGGGGATGTGGAGGCTTTCGAGCGGGATGATCAGGTCATTGCGGCTGAAACCCGTGACGACATTCTCTTTTTCCGCTGCCGGAATGCAAATCTGCCCGGCATTGAAATCCACAAGACCTGGTGGATAGACGGCATTTATCTTCGCCGTGAAATAACCTTTCGCAACCTTGGCACGGAGAAGGTTTTTCTGACCCCGCGCACCCGTGTTGCTTTCACAACGGAATTCTATCAGGATGGATATTATTTGGGTGCAGGCTATATCGGCCCCCTGGTTCCGGTGCCCAAGCTTACGTCCGCGCATAAAGTCACTAGTTACAAGCAGACAACTAAGGCAATGCTGCTGTATCATGATTCGCCTGTCGGAAGCTTTGCCCAGTACCGGACGAAACTAA
>JAAZKR010000313.1 GCA_012799725.1 Oligosphaeraceae bacterium
CTTGAAAGAGCTTGTATGACAACGATTAAAGAAAAGTTGCCGGCAAATCTTTCATAACAAGAAGAAACCGGGCAATAGCCGCACGGAAGACACCCCGTCACCAACAGGGTGAATAGCGTAAATCCTGCAACTATCTGAAAATAAAATCATCAGGACTAAAGTTCAGCTTTGCCAGCTTTTTTAGGTTGATACCTTGGCGCTTCAATAACGACAAGAAAAAACAAGTTGTCAAAATAAGGTTCTCAAGTAAGCGATACATTGTTTTTTGCAACCTATGTGATGAATGTGTTGAAATTTCACTTTTGGGACACTACATTTCAGTTATTATCTGGTGCCTAACTATTCTTCATTCAATCTGGATGCTGATCTTAGAAAAGGACTTGCAAATATGACAATCAAGACGCTATTTCTGAAGCTGTGCATTATTTTTCTTCTATTGCTGTCCTTGCCGGCCTATTGCCAATCCGAGCGTTTTGCGGTACAGGACACCTTCAACGACAGCCCCTTTGAATATGAGCTCAAGTTGCTGGAGCAACGTGACCTGCATAAGGTTTACGCGATCTCTTTCCCCTCTCCGCTTACTACCGCCTTCGAGAGCAACAATACCGTACACGGGGAATTTTTCCTGCCAAATGATGTTCCAGAAGGAACAACTCTCCCGGCAGTACTAATTAATCATATTCTGGCCGGTGGTTTCGACTTGGAGCGGATGATGTGCACGACCTTGGCCAACCAGGGAGTTGCGGCAATGTTCATTATGATGCCACATTATGGATTGCGCGGAAAACACCTTAATCCCCGAGGAATTCTGGAAAGTGCAGAGCGCTTCATCAGTTCCATGCATCAGGGAGTGCAAGACAACCGTAGGGCTATTGATATCTTTATCTCGCGACCAGAGGTGGCTGCTGACCGCATTGGCATTGCCGGCGGCAGCATGGGATCAATTATCTCTGCTTGCGTCTGCGGTTTTGAGCCGCGTATAGAAAGGGCTTTTCTGCTGCTGAGCGGCGGAAACCTCGAAAAGATTTTTCAAAATCCCTGCCGGGAAACAGAACCTTTCCGTAACTTATTGCAGAAACTCACGGAAGAACAACGTGTAGCGACGCTTCAGGAATTAAAACGCTTTGACCCGCTCACGCAACAGGAGGCCTTGCAGCGTCTTTCCGGCAATGGAAAGTTGAAAATGATCTGTGCTGCTGAAGATGAGGTTATTCCGCCGTCCTGCTCCAGGGAACTGGGGGCGGCAGCCCGCTGTGAAATCATCTGGCTGCCGGGAGTCAATCACTACACAGTCTTTAGTCAGTCCGGCTTTATCACTGCTGAGCTGATTGACTTTTTCGCAAGCAACCCGTCCTTAACTTGGAAACCCAGTGCAAACAACGAAAAAGTTGATGATAGAATCATGGGATTGAGGCTTTTGTCCGGATTTTTCCGTGATTTGCACTCCTTACTTGGTGGAGTCCCAGCAGAAGGTTGTGCTCATCATATGGCCATGACGCTACAGCTGGCAGCTGAGCATAACAAATTTAATGCGGAAATGCGATTGAGCAAAGGCGGCGAAGGCCACTACAAAATATTCGCCGATATTCCAAAACTGGGGCGTGGACAGATCGGCCAAGATGAGTTTCCTTGGCTGGCCGGCGCAAATGACTCGCTCTTAATAGGTTCGCAAAATGCCATTCCCGGACATAATTGCAGCACATTTATTAGCCCCGAACTGCTGATGAAGTATCAAATGGTCCTTGGCATCCTGGCAACCGGCGCCTTGGCACCGGAAATGCTGAAACAAGTTGCTGAGTGGACGGTTGTCAGGGAAGCGGGCAATAAAACCGGGATCGCAGTTAGTATCAACCACGCTCAATTTAAAGGCAGGCTATATCTGCTCTTCACACAAAATGGACAACCGGAAAGCGGGCATTTTCACATAAAAAATATAATGCTCTCCTTTAACTTTTCTGATTGGCGATTGAATGCCCCCACCCCCGCAACATTTTTCTCCCCACCGGAAAATCTTCAAAGTCAAGCAGTCAACCAACAGGATGTCTTCCGTATATTTGCTGCCATCTTTGAACGGCTGTTAGAAAGCATAAACTAAAAAAGCTTGGTCGCCAAAGCATTGTCAAAATACATCTGATGGTTGCCGAGTGCCCTCTAAGAAACTCAATATAAAAGGAAAACGACATGTCGGCTCGTTCGCTTCTCTTTTTATTCGTTTTTTTGTTCAATATTGTTGTCTTCGGACAGGAACCCCGTATTATTGCACGGGATCCGCATGGTCTGCTGGCTGAGACTGAGGGCAGACGGATTCTGTTTATGGCAGGCAACCCGGAACAGATGGGTGCCGCCCATGGGCGTCTGCTCGCAAGCCCGATACCACAGGTCACTCCGCGCACGGTGGCTCTGGTAGCGGGAGGGTATTACTTTTCTACCGGAAAATGGTTTTATGACCGTCTTGCGGAAATCCTTGCCAGGTCCCAGCCTCATACCCCGGAACGCTTTCTGCAGGAATGCCTGGCCATGGGACAGGCCGCAGGTATCAGCGAACGGGATGCCCTCTATGGAAATTTCTTCCCCGAGCTCTTCCATTGCAGCGGAGTTGCGGTGAAAGGAAGCGCCACAGCAGATGGCGAAGTCCTCCATGCTCGCGTGCTCGACTATATGGCCGATATCAACTTGCAGAAATTTGCCCTGCTGCAAGTGTTCATGCCAAACGATTTCAATGCTTGGCTTTCAGTAGGATATGCCAGCTTTGTGGGCACCGTGACCGCAATCAATGAGCATGGTCTGGCTATTGGAGAAATGGGTGGAAGAGGAGAAGGGCAATGGGATGGAATGCCTATGGCCTTCCTACTCCGGGATATTATGGAACGGGCAAAAACCGTCCGCGAAGCGATAGAAATATTTAAAAACACACCACGTACCTGCGAATATTATTATGTTATCAGCGACCGTTCAGGAGACATGGTTGGAGTATATGCCACACCGAATATATTGCAAATCTTAGAGGCCGGCGAGCAACATCCCCAGCTGCCCCAAGTTCCTAAAGATACAGTCATGATCTCTGCCGGAGACCGTGCCAAAGTACTTTCGGAACGCCTGCATGAAAAATTCGGCGATATCACCCCGCAGTTAATGATAGATATCATTCGCAGGCCGGTAGCCATGAGGTCCAATCTGCACAATGCCATCTTCAAGCCCGCAACACTTGATGTCTGGTTTGCGCATGCGGGCACCAGGAGTCCGGCATGCGATATGCCCTACACCCAGGTCAACCTGGGAAAACTTATCGAATTTTACCGGGCAAACAGCAATCAGTAAGCTGCATAAACTGTGGACTCAAAGGAGTTTTGTACACGGATTCTGAAGGTGGAAAGCAGAAAAGCCAGCTTTTATTGAGTGGCAGACCGCCGCCTCACCGGCCTCAAAGCAGGGATGCGGCGGTTTCAGCCAATTCGCTGCGCTCGCCTTTGAGCAGGGTGACATGAGCTGACAGGGGACTGTGCATAAAGCGTTCTATAAGGCAGCTGAATCCGTTAGAGCGCGCGTCTAAATAAGGAGTATCTATCTGCTCCGGGTCTCCGGTAAGGACCACCTTGCTGCCGGAACCGACTCTGGTGACCACGGTTTTTACTTCCAGCGGAGTCAGATTCTGTGCCTCATCAATAATAATAAACTGATTCGGTATGCTGCGACCGCGAATATATGTCAACGGTTCCACGCTTAACTCCGGACAGTCCATCAAGTCGTTAGGCAGCACCCTGACCGGATTTTTTCTGTCCTTGCTACGTATAAACTCCAGGGCATCAAAAACCGGCTGCATCCAAGGACGCATTTTTTCATTTATTTCACCGGGCAGATAGCCCAGGTCCCGGCTCACCGGCATGGTTGGCCTGAAGACAAGTAGCCCCTGATAGATACACTCGCTAAATATCTGCTGCAATCCGGCGGCGATAGCCAACAGGGTCTTACCGGTGCCGGCTTTGCCCGAGAGCGTAACCAAGCTGATATTGGGATCGCAAAGCGCATCTATGCTAAAGCTTTGCTCTATATTTAGGCTGCGTATGCCACAAAGGTCTTTTTCGGTATCAAGTATGGGCCAGAGCTGTTGCCCCTCAAAATCCATGCGCGCGCAAAGACCGTTTTTGGGGTTGCCCGGTTCATGGGCAAACACGTATTCATTCGGGTTCAGCCCCCGGTCATGCAGGTTCAGCGTATTACCATTTTGCAGAGCCGCCATCTCTGCTTCCGGAAACTCCATTCTCCTCCAGCCATAGAGGTTTTCAGCGGTGGTCTGTGCCAGTGGCTCATAATCCTGGGCTAAAAGACCGAGTGCGTCAGCCTTCACGCGTAGATTCACATTCTTGCTAACAATCACAGGCTCAGGCAAAGTCGCATCCTGACGAAGCTGCAAGGCGAGACGCAAAATCGCTTCAGAAGCGCTGTCTGACGAAGCAGTCCCCTTGCTATAGTCGTTTGAAACTATGCGCAGAGTGCAATTTTTACCTATTTTGATGCCGTTTTTAAGCGAGCCATGGCTGCGCAATGCGTCAACCAGCAGAGCAAAACGCCGGGCATTTCTTCCGGTCTCACTGGCACCATGCTTAAATTTGTCTATTTCTTCTATCACTTCCAGTGGAATGATCAAATCACTGTCACTGAAATTCTCCATGGCCTGGGGATCATACAGGAAGATATTAGTATCAAGAATCAGCCTTTGTTGCATAAATCCTTCTCAAATTATTACAATTTTCAAGTAACGCATACAAGGTAAAGCCGCTAAACAAAATTACAAGTCTTTGAGCAGAAGAGGATCGCCAAGCTACTGCTGCGTCGCTACGCTTCCAGTTTTTTTTTACAGCAGCTCGCACAATTCCGGAAAGACTTGCAAACTACGCTTCAGTATGCCATGCATATAAGCTATGCTCACCCCATAATTACTGATGGGCACAGCTTGGTCTTTGGCACTTTGCAAACGGTATCTCATCTCGCGTTCATTGAGCATACAGCCACCACAATGGATGATCAAGCTGAATTGCCGCAAGTCTTCCGGGAATTCAACGCCGCTGCAAAAATAATATTGCAATTTTTTGCCGCTGAATTTATTTATCCAGCCTGGCAACTTAACGCTGCCTATATCGTTGCATTGTCGGTGGTGTGTGCAGCCTTCTGCGATCAGCAGCTTGTCTCCATCCTGCAAATGATCCAACTGCTTGGCACCACACACCACGGTAGCCAAGTTTCCTTTGTAGCGCGCAAAAAGCATAGAGAACGAAGTCAGAGGCAAGCTTGGCGGCAACACTGCGGCTACTTTGGCAAAAACTTGGCTGTCAGTGACCACCAGCCTGGGTGGCGTTGCGAGCTTGGGTAACAGTGTGGTCAGTTCGCTATCCTGCGCCAGCAATGCCGTGGCATGATGATCCAGTATCTCGCGTATGGTCTGTTGCTGCGGCAGAATCAACCTGCCTTTAGGGGCGGCCTCATCTATGGGGGTCACCAATAAGATCAAGTCACCAGGTGCTATCAGGTCCGCAATGATATGCCGATTTTCTTCCTCATCGGCAAGCAATTTAGCCATCATTGCCTTGAGTTCACCGATATTGCTTCTCAGTTTACTGCTGACTGCAATGCAATTATGGCAGGGTTCCGGCAACTCGGGTTTCTTGCACAAATCACTTTTATGCCACACTTGGATATACGGTATATTCTTAGCACATATACGCTCCAGGATTTCCTCATCGGCACGGCTAGGCCCCTGTTGCGCATCGATCAGCAGTAGAGCCAGATCGCATTTGCTAAGCACCTGCTGTGCCTTTTTAATACGCTGTGTTCCCAGTTCACCCTCATCATCCAGGCCGGGTGTATCAATCAGCACCACCGGCCCCAAGGGTAAAAGCTCCATAGACTTATAAACCGGGTCGGTGGTGGTGCCTTTCTGCGCTGAAACTATGGCCAAATCTTGCCCGGTGATGGCATTGATTAAGCTGGACTTGCCTGCGTTGCGGCAGCCAAAAATGCCTATGTGCTTGCGGTTGGCCCGCGGTGTTGATTCCGATCGCCTCGGTTGCATGTGTACTGCCTCCTAAAACCTGAAATCGCGCTTGCCGTTCTCTATATCGGCCAAGTTGCGCATGGCTATAGCCCTGATTTTCTCATTGGGGACCTTATTGATTTCGTTGCGGATCATTTCTTCACCCAGCGCCCTGGTTTGCGGTGAAGCATAGTCTATGAGATATTCCTTCAAAGTCATGAGCGCATTGGGCTGGCAGCAATTCTGTATCTGCCCTGCCTTGCTCAAGGCCATGAAACGATCACCGGTTCTGCCTTCGTGGTAGCAAGCGGTGCAAAAGCTGGGGATGTAGCCCATGCCTATGAGCCAGAATACGATCTCATCAAGCGTGCGTGTATCGCTGATATCAAATTGCTCGGTATGCTCGGGTTCAGCATCAGCATAAC
>JAAZKR010000314.1 GCA_012799725.1 Oligosphaeraceae bacterium
GCAACAGGCATCGCCGGGTGCTCTCGCGTAATGCCCTGCACCGAGGACGCGGGGAGAGCCGTGTACTGGAAATCTGTACGCACGGTTCGACGAGGACTCCGGGTAACCCCCGGAGTTACTCTACTGTCTTTGGTTGTGAAACAGGCTTCTATCACCAGTCACTGACACTTTATTCGGCAGGCTTCTTGCGGGAAGCTTGCCAGACCGGGGCGTTTGCATTTATTCCTTGCAGTTTAATGCAAACGCCCTATCCGTAAACATGGGAAGTGAGAGTAATGATGCTGAAAAGGGTGATGTTGCTGATGGCATTCAGTCTTTCATGCCTGGCCGGGGTGTTTGGGCTGAATTGGGAGGGAATGAAGGCGGTCAAAGAAGCGGATGGAAGCGTAATGCTGGCGGATTCGGATATGAAAGGTGGTCCCTACCTGATCTGCTTCCCGATTCCCGTTAATCCCGCCAAGGGCTGGGAAATGTCCGTGGATGCCCGTTGCGAGAAGGTGACGGGGCGCGTCCAGGTCTATATTCGCGTCCTTGACGTTTCGGGCAAGGTATTGAAGTATTTTAACAGCAATTCGATCTCCGGCACGAAGGACTGGCAGACCTTGTCTGTTCAGATTCCTCCTGAGTCTTGGCCGGAGGGAACCGTTTCTCTCCGCATCCTGATGCAACCCGCTGCTGGTGCTGCCGAGGGAACTGGCAAAGCCTGGTTCCGCAATTTCACGCAGGGTGAAATCGAACCCGCCATCGAGGAAACAGCGAAAATGGCAGAGACAGACATGATATCAACTTCTGCGCCCTGGGGGCTGAAATGGGTCGGTTCAAAATATCAGATCGAGGATGGGGCGATCTTGGTGAATGATGACACCCCCCTTGGTGGCAACTATGTGATCAGCGAGCAGATACCGGTGGATTGCACCAAGAGCTGGCAACTAAGCGTCGAGGCGAAGTGCCAGATTGTCTCTGGCCGTACGCAGGTCTATGTCCGGGCGTGTGATGTCGATGACAAACGCCTGCATGACTGGGGAACCGATTCGTTGACTAAAAGCAGTGATTGGACGAAATTGAGACTCGAGGTCCCTGCCGACAAGTGGCCGGAGGGAACTAAATGCGTGCGAGTGATCCTCCAGCCTGCCGCAGGTCCTGCCGAGGGCATTGCGAAGGCCTGGTTTCGCAACCTGACGTATGGTGAAATCGAAAATGTTCAGCCGATTCAGGGCCTCGAATGCACAAAAGAGTTTGTCTTCAAATACGGCCAGCTCACTCTGCTGAACAATGAATTGCACAAATTCCCGTTCGAAAAAGAGCCGGAACAGGCCCGCATCGAGATCATGCGCAATTCACCAGCGTACGTCTCCGCTATTCAGATTCTGGCCGATGAAAAGCTGGGTGGGACGATTAACGTGTCACCCTGGATTGAAGGTGAGGAAAAATATGACGAACTGAAGCCGATGGCGCTGAAGAAAGTTCCACGCGGATATCTGCTAGATGTCACTGCATTGCCAGCTTGGAGAAAGCTTGCACTGGTCTTCCCCGGAAAAAAGGATTTTACGATTGATGATCTGCAAGTCTCTCGTGTCATCTTCCCTGAGGAGAACTGGAGTGCGAGCTGGATTTGGTTCACGACGGATCGCGTCGAGATGATCGAGGTGTTTCTGCGCAAGGAATTTGAGCTGAAGGAAGCGCCAACCCGTGCGATGTGGCAGTGTGCATTCGA
The DNA here is from genome assembly GCA_012799725.1 of Oligosphaeraceae bacterium. Taxonomy (GTDB): domain Bacteria; phylum Verrucomicrobiota; class Lentisphaeria; order Oligosphaerales; family Oligosphaeraceae; genus JAAZIY01. The sequence goes on from JAAZKR010000314.1 coordinate 1,715, forward strand.
TGATGGTGGTATCGTTTATTTCAATGGTAAGCGCCATGGTGCGGTGGATGGCCGTTTCAGCCCGCCGAATGATGATGTCGCCCGCTATCTCAAGCCGGGCAAGAACGTAATTGCCGTAGAGGTGCATCAGGGCAGATATGCAGCCGGTTTCCTGGGCGAACTCGATATGAATTTCGCTGACGGAACACACCAGAAGCTGGTGACGGACAAGAGCTGGAAGTTTATGCCGAGCGATGCGGACATCCGCAGACAGGCGGCAGGAGCGCCCGGCGTGAAGCCACCTTCCAACTGGATGGACGCTTCGTTCGATTCGTCGAACCTGGGTGAATGTGTGGAATTGGGCATTCCTCCAGGCGGTGCCTGGGGGGCTGTAAGATACCGGATGAATGCTCCGCGTCTTCCGATTACGCTGGTCACTCCGGCCTATCCCGCTGTCCTGCAGGCTGGTGTGGAGTATTCCCAGGAAGTTTTCTTCAAGGCCGACGTGCCTTGCAAGGTGGATACCCCCGTCTATCTGCAGATGAGCCGGAACAATACGACTTTCCACGAATGGGAGATCGGCATCGCCCCCACAGGCAAGAAGGAGTTTTCCCTTTCCTATAAGTTCGGGCTGAGTCCCTTTATCTGTCCCGGCGAATATCAGATGAAAATCGTGATGTCCGGCTATGTCGCGAGCAATGCTGATGGTACTCCCTGTGATATCCAGAAAGTCCGGGTGAACAATAGCAGGACGGCCGAGACGCCGGATGCCAGGATCAAGAGGGACCCGCATGGTGTCCCTACGCTGATGATCAATGGCCAGCCCTATCCCAGCATCTTCTCCGCACGAGGCGTGAGACAACTGACTCAGCATGCTGCCCAGTTCAATAGCGCGCACCTGCACCTCTATCATGTCTACCATACCCCGAACTGGCCTGCGCCCGGACAGCATAATTTCGCGCAAATGGATGCCATCGCGGAGAACATCCTTTCCGGCGACCCCAAGGCGCTGTTCATCGTCAAGCTCCAACTGCGCGACGGCAAGCCTATCTGGTATCTTCCCAAGTATCCCGAGGATGCCGTCGAGTTCGACAACGGTGCCAAGGCAAATCACATTTCGCTGGCGAGCTGGCGCTGGAAGGAAATGGTCGGCGAGTATCTCCGCGATTTCATAAGGCACATCGCGGACTCCCCCTATGCAGACCACGTGATTGGCTATTTTCCCGACGAAGGTGAAGAGGGGCAGTGGATGCATTACTGGTCCGGCGGAAACCCCGCCTCCCCCGGAACCTTGTCCGACTACAGCCCCGCAATGCTTGACTACTTCCGCCAATGGCTGAAGAAAAACTATGCCAGCGAGGAGGCTCTCCGGAAGGCTTGGGGCGAACCCGAGGTCACTTTCGAGACAGCAACCATCCCGACGCGCGAAGAGCGCATCGACGGCGAGATGGGACTGCGCTCTCTGCCGCGGAACCGCAAGGCAGCCGACTTCGGCTGGGCGCTTGGCGATGTTGTCTCCGAAGGCATTGAATACTATGCGAAGATTGTCAAGGAGGTTTCTGGAGGAAAAGCCTTGACCGGCGGACTCTATGGGCACCTGATGGACCTGGGCGGAGGTTTCCTCGGCGAACAGGTGGGATATGCCCGCCAGAAGCTGCCCGTTGAGACTCCTTATATCGACTATTATCTGGGGCCGATGTCCTACAGTCACCGTTTCCGCGATGTCGGCTATCCCGGTGGCTATGATATGCCGTCCCCCGGCACGCTTGAACTTCACAACAAAATCTGGATCAACGAAAACGATCTGCGCAGCCATCTGGAATTCCCGGCGGGCTACGCCTATTCTGTCAGGACACCGGCGCTTTTCAGCCAGCAGCTGGCCCGTGAATTCGTGAAGGCGCTCTGCGGACGTGCGGGATATTACTACTACCCTCTGGGCGAGTCAGGGATGGGCTGGTTTGATGATCCCGAGACTATTGACACGATTCGTGAGCTGTCAAGCCTTGGCGAGGCGACCATTACGGGGGACCGCCGTTCTGTCAGCGAAATCGCGGCCTTTTTCGATGATGATGCGCAGTGCCGCCTGCGCCAGACGGCGGGTAGAGAAGTGACCTCTCTCAACGGCAATGCCATTATGCAGCGCGAGGCGCTCTTCCGTATAGGCGCACCTGTCGATGAATTCCTGCAATTCGACATCTCTAATCCAAAGCTGCGCAGCTATAAGTTCTACGTTTTCCTCAATCCTTATTTTCTGAAGGAAGACCAGATTGCCGCCATCCAGAAGATCGCGGAGCGTCCAGGCGTGAACATCCTCTTCATCTTCACGCCTGGAGTCGCGACAGACAATGGGCTGGATACGAAGGTGGCAACGCTTCTGACTGGTATGAAATTCGAGTTCGAAAAGGCACCCCGTGCGCCTCAGTTCAAAACGGCGAAATCGTTTGGCCTGCTGAAGGCCGGTTCGAATTTCGGGCTCGAAACGAATCCCTATGGACCTGTCGCAATTCCTTCCGGATATGACGAGGTGCTGGCTACATTTGCCGGCGATGACGCTCCTGCTGTGGTTCGCAAGGGAAATATTTACGTGGCTACCCTTGGCGTATTGCCTGTCGAAATGCTTCGTGACATTGCGAAGCAGGCGCAGGTTTTTACCTATTCTGAGGATAATATCGCTGTGTATGCCTGTCGTCAATATGCGGGCTTCCATAGCAGCAACAATACAAAAAATTGCGTTTTTCGCGCACCGCAAGGCAAATTGCTGAAGCAATTATGGCCTGTTGGCAGTAAGGATCATCCCGTAGAGGAGTTCCGTTGGGCGAACACGGGACCCCGTACGGTATTCTTTGAAATCTTAGACAAATCCAAGAAAGTAGATTAAAATAATGCGTAAAAAAATAGTAGAACTGACAGGCTCCGCCAGCAGTGTCGGACACGCTTTTTTCGATTTTGGGAAGGCTGCCTATGCACAGCTGGAATTAGAGCTGGATGGGCGCGCTCAGGACTTGGTGCAAGTGGTGATCAGCGAATATGCTGAGAATAACAAGGTGATCCATACCACCGGCTGGCGTACCTTCAAGATCGATAATTTCCGCATTACGCCAGAGAAGAAGACCTACCGTTTTACCATCCCTGTGCACCGTAGCGCATATGGAACCTTTCCGCACGTTGAGACACCTGCCGAGTTCGGTGGGGAAGTGGCGATTTTCCGCTATGTCGAGGTGAATCACTACTATGGTCCGGTGACCGTTCGGCGCATTGAATTCTACAACGATGCGCCTGAGGATGCGGCGGCATTCGAATCGTCAAATGCGAAGCTTGATCAGGTCTGGGACTTTTGCAAACATTCGATCCTGGCGAC
>JAAZKR010000045.1 GCA_012799725.1 Oligosphaeraceae bacterium
GACTACGACGGTCGGCGTTGATTTTGCTCGCATGGGGCGGGTGGCGGTGCGGCGTCTGCGGCAAAAATCCGGTCTGCGTTTCACAAAACTTCTGCCGCAGCTGATCATCCGCAAAGCACAGACGCCGCTCGCCTTGTCCGACAACGACCAGGTCTTCCAGATTTTTAACGTGCAATCCCCACTTGCATCTCTACGCTGAGGATGTGTAGAAAAGGCTGGAAAGTTCTCGCTCCATATCCAAGCGATGCCTGCATGGAAGACGCCTCGGAGAATTAAAAATGAAGTGAATAAACAATATTTTTTGGGCAGCCATTTTCGGGATAATGTCAGTCATGTACTTCCAAAATCAAGCAAAGGGGGTTTCTAATGAAATTGGACAGGAAAAGTTTTACATTAATTGAACTGCTGGTAGTCATCGCCATTATCGCTATTCTTGCCTCGATGCTCATGCCTGCCTTGAGCAAAGCCCGGGCAACCGCCCAAACCATTGCCTGCACTAACAATCTGCGGCAAATAGGTACGGCTTTTATCCTGTATTGCGATGACAATAATGAAGTCACTCCGATTACAAACATGTGGCCATGGGAGGGTGAATTCAGTTGGAATTACAAGCTGCCACCATATACAGGGCAGGCGAGGATGTGGAAATACAATGGGACTATTAGTGTTCCATACGGGGTATGGCACTGCCCAGCCGCAACAAAGTACACTGTGTCAGCGGGGTATGATTATGGTGCCAATGCCCAGTTCTCAAAATATGTTCCAGGTAATGCCAGCAAGAACATCGAGGTAAAACTCAGCAATCTGAAAAAAATGCACTCTAAAAACACCGGTGCTGCCAAAACCATGATCTTCACGGAGGTGTTATGTACTGGTATGTCATTATATTACGATCTAAACTCAACCGGCAATAAAATTGATTACAGACATTACAACACCAATGGCGTGAACATTGTTTGGGCAGACGGTCATTGCGCTCCGAAAAGAAACAGATGGTCTGGCGCAGCGAATGACATGACACGCGAGCTTCTAGCATTACCATAACTAATAGGTTTTTCATAGTGAATGCAATGGACACAAAACATTATGATGTCGTAATAATCGGCGCAGGCGTGGGCGGTGTATCAACAGCCATATCTGCTGCACGCCATGGGGCAAAGACCTTGCTGATAGAGGCAGGCGCCTGTCCCGGCGGCATGGGCACGGCTGGGCTGGTGCCCTTTTTCGTCCCATTTTCATATAAGCCAGAGCCGATTGTCGGCGAACTTATGAGGGAAATTCATCAGCGTTTGATTGACCTTGGCGGCAGCAATGACGCCAGCTGGGCGACTGTCGATGCAGAATTGTTCAAGTATCTGTGCGATGAAATGATGGAAGAAGCGGGCGTGACTGTGAAATATCTAACTACGCTCCGGGAAGTCTCCCGGACCGGTCGTCGCATTGAAAGCATCAGCGTCTGTGACAGAAGCCTTAAAAGTTCTTATTCGGCGGATAATTTCATCGACGCTACCGGAGATGCTGCCTTGGCGTACATGACAGGCATCCCGGTAAAATGCGGAGATAAGGACAGGCAGATGCAGGCAGGCTCGGTCTGCTTCGTGGCGGCAGGCATCAAGCCGGAACTTTTGGAGGACACGCCCGAACTGCATGAATCTCATTCGGATATCAGCTACCTTACAAACGAGATGCGAAAATGGTGCAAAGAATGGGAGGCAAGCGGCGAGCTGAAGAATTCAAAGGAATTCGAGTTCCATATAGCCGGCGCCAGCATTGATATGAAGCGCGGCATCCTGAGGTGCAACTTCGGGCACTTTTATGGCTTTGACTTCACCAATGGCGATCACCTAAGCTATATCCTCCGTGAAGGCAGGAAAAAGGTCGTGGAGTTTGTCGATTGCATGAAACGCAATATACCCGCCATGCGCGATGCAATTGTGCTGGCGACTCCCAGTCTGCCTGATGTGCGCGAGTCGCGCAGAATCGTCGGGAAATATGTGTTGGAAGACAATGCGTTCTGGAATGGGGAGCGTCATGAGGATGATATCGCGATTGCTGATTATATGATTGACCTCCATGCACTTACACTAGAGGAATCAATCCGGGGCGGAAATGCAATCACGGAAGAGCTGCTCGATACTTCCATTAACAAGTTCTATGGTGTCCCATTCAGCATCATGCTGACCAACGAAGTGGATAATCTCGGGGTCGTTGGGCGTTGTGTTTCCGCGTCGCGTGGGATGCTGGGAGCACTGCGTGTAATGCCCATTGTGATTGCGATGGGGCAGGCATTGGGTACTGCTGCCGCGCTTAGCAATCCGGTGGCAAACGTCAATATTCCTGAATTGCAGAAAATACTGCTTCAAGAGGGTGCAATTCTGGATTATGCTGGAACACCGCGCAAGTGTTAAACCGTAAGCGTCAGATTATCCATAATAAAAATTGTATGGTTCCTAGTCACAAAAAATCGGCTTGCGAGGGATTTGCAAATAGCTGAGGAGGATAGTATTATGAAGCGTTTTTTGGTTCTTTTTTTTCTGCTGGCATTTGCATTGGCCTATGGGAAACAGGTGCGTTTGACAATGGAGAGCGCCGCCGCTGTTGCAGCAGTTGATGGCATAATACACGGAGGTAATTTCATTGATGGCGCTGCTGAGTTAGCGCTTGTAGGCGGCGGCAACCGCGCTTTTGCTTTTGGCGGTATGAAGGACGGCATTGAATTGACTCCGTTCACCTTGCCAAATACCGGCTGCATCCAGTTCTACTGCAAGCGCACAGAGAAAATGCTGCCGGAACAGCCCATGGTGTTCATGGATTCGACAGGTACCCCGCCTTTTCATAATTGTATTACCGTAGTCGCTACAGTGGATGCCAGCGGTGAGGGAAAGTTACGCGCATCATTTGTCAATGCGAAGGACGTACCGAATCCCCTGACTGCCTTGGAGACGCAAATCGTAATGCATGCCGATGAGTGGCATCACGTGGCGTTATGCTGGCACAATATCAATTCAGGGGAAACTGACGCCTCCGGCGAACTTTATTGGGATGGCAGGCTGGCAGCTTCCTTTGCAGAAAAGAAGATCGATATTCCAAACCCTGCGAAGCGAGTATTTATAGGAAGCGTTGACCATCAAGCAAGGAGCAACAAATGCGGGGAGGGTGCCTTTGCAATGGACGAAGTCGTCATACAGGACGAGCCGATAGATGCCGCAGCAGTCGCCGCGCTGGCGGCACGTCTGCGTCTTCGCCCCATTATGGCCGATGGCAAGCCGTTGCCAAACATGCCGGTTCTTGGAGGCGGGGAAAAACAATACAGGAGTTATGCATTCCCCGATTTCCCGATTGAAAACGGCGCTATCTTTGTAAGGACAAAGTTGGATAAAATCATACCGAAGAAATCTCTCCTTCTTTTTGATATATGCGGGACTCCTCCCTGGCATGACAGAATAGCAATGATGCTGAAAATGCGGGAAGGCGGCAAGGTCGAGCTTTATGGCGTTTTCTGCGGCACGCCTACCGGGATGTATATCAGCCGTGTCGTGTCAAAGGTTGTAGATTGGGACGTGAATGTCCCACATACAATTGCGTTGCAGTGGAAAAATATAAGTTCAGGGAGGACGAATGCAGAAGGAACGTTATGGTTGGACGGCATAAACGTGGCGACATTGGCCGGCTTCGAATGCAACATCACGAATCCTGGCAAGGTGTTTCGCTTGGGCGGGGGGCAGCCGCCTTCTGGAACATGGGCGGAAAAGGATATGCTGTCCATCGAGGAGTGTCGTGTGTGGCGCGACGGCATCCCGGCACAGGAGCTGGAGCAGTTATGCCAAACACAGCAAGAGGAAAAGCTTGACGAGGTGGTTGTCGGTATCCCGAAAGCAAACAAGGCTCCTGCCATTGACGGTAAGATTGAAGATGAAATATGGACATATTCGGCTACTCTGGGATATCTGCATGATTACCGCTATGATGGACTGGCCGTGCCATATACGACAGTCAAGGCATGCTACGATGACAAATTCATCTATGTGATGTGGAAGGCGTTTTTCGAGGAGGCCAAGCCTTTCGGTGTGTCGCAGAGTGCCAGAGATGCTGCCCTTTGGAACGAAGATTCCGTCGAATTGTTTTTTGAGACGGGAACAGGCAAGGTACAGTTTATTGTTTCAGCACACGGAGATATTTATGACGCATGGGAGCAAAATACCCAGTGGAATTCAACAGCAAATTATGCCGTGTCCCGTGGAAATCAGGAATGGTATGGCGAAATTGCAATCCCGCGGTCAGAATTGCAGCTGGACGCAATCTCATCGCTCAAGGCGACTGCATGCCGCAACATGGGCGCGCTGCAATGTAAGTCAAGCTGCTGGATCGCCAGAAATTACACTGGTACAGGCACCTGGATGCTAACGGAAAATCCGGTGGTTCTGACCGATGTGAAATTTCCCGTTACGCCAACGCAGGGAACCAACCAGGGCGCCATAACACTGCGCCACACAGTACCGGCAACCACAAATGTGGAGATATTGTTTTCCCTGGGACAAGGAGAAGGAAAGAGTACTGTTCGAGTGCGACGCGAGCTTATGCCGACCGCATTAATGGAGACCTCTTTTGATTTTCAAGCCATCGAGGAGGGCATAAACGAATATCATCTTATGGTGCGGGATGCAGAGAAGAACATCCTGATCAACCAGAAGGGCTTCCTGACCGTCAAACCGCCGTTGTATGTAACGACTGAAGCGTTTTTTTACAAGGGCATTATGTATGTCAACGTTGATGCGTCTAAATTGGAAGTTGCGAAAAACACGGGTACCGTCGAGTTGTTCAAGGACAATGCAGCTATTGGAAAACCAGTCGAATTTACCTTAAAGGATGGCATGGCGAAAGTCGAAGTGCCGACGCTGGCGCTCAAGGAAGCAGGCAGCTATAACGCTGTAGTCACCGTTCAGAGTGCAGCAGGAAAAGAGATTCAGCAGGTCTGCCAGTTCAACTTTGCGCCAAGGCCGACCGTGATAAATCCCAATGCGGGCAGAAAGACATATTTTTATGACGGATGGTTCACCCCCAAGTTTGAGAATGGTGTTGTCAAGTGTTGGAACCGCGTCTATACATGGAAAAACACAATATTCCCAAGCTCCATCATTTCTGCCGGCGCCGACTTATTGGCGGACACGCCCTATTTTGAGTACCGCCTGAATGGGAAGGTGCACCGACTTTCATCGGCTGCGGTAACTCCAGTCGGTCAGGATGAGGAGAAGACAGTATTCAAGGTGGTCGCAGAAGATGACGCACTGGCGGTATCCGCAAAAGTACGCGTGGAGTTTGATGGTTTTATTGGCTATGATTTGGACCTGGCACCAAGGGACAATGCAAAAATAGACCGGCTGACACTGGTTATTCCAATGGATGCGAAATACGCCATCTATAAGTTGGAGGGATTGGAGACTACCTTTTCTCTGAAACGGAACCATATACCGAATTATCCCGCCGCCGGCAAGAATTTCCCCTTTGTAAACAAGGCCGGTGTCGGAACATACGAGCGCGCTCTGTTCGTCTTTAACGAGTCCGATGAGGGATGGTTGCCATATGACAGAAAGAACGTGGAGTCTATCATCCCGGGGGAAAAGGTCGTTGAATGGCGCTGGAACATCGTTGATGGGGAGGTTCTTGGAAAGCTGCCCACCATGCGCTGCGGCTTCCAAGTCACGCCCTACAAGAAGCTGCGTGATAAATACCTTACAGGACATCGTCAGATTATGATTTGGCCCGGCGGCGTACTCCGCCCCGGAGACACCCCTTATCTGATGAAGAATATCGAGCAGGCAAAGGCTTTTGGCGCTACAGTGCTGCAACTGCATATGAATTGGAGTAAGCACACAGGCGGCATAGTCCCGGATGATCCTGAACTTTTGAAGGAATACGTGAAAGCGGCTCACAAGGCAGGCCTGAAGGTAGTCCTGTATCGCTGCAGTATAACTAATGAAAATGAGCCGAGCTTCCTGTATTTCGGGGATTTATGGGTGGGGAAACCCGTCAGCTCCTGGTTCGGATATCCTTTTGAGCCGATAGAAAAGCGCAGCTCCATTGGAAGATGCCCAAACTCCCCTGAGTATATCGACTGGTACGTAGGCGGCAGCGAGATGCTGATGCGTGAATACGGCATTGATGGCTTCTACTACGATTTTGGCGTTGGCTCGTGCAACAATCCTCTCCATGGATGCGGATATGTAGGAGAGAACACACAGATGCGCGAAGGGGAATCAACGCTCACTATCGGAATCAACGTGGGCAAACTCACGCAACAGGACAAGGCGCGCAGGCCGACTGTGCCTGTCCTCGCGCAGCGTGAATTGTGGAAGCGCATGTACAATATGGTGCACGAACTCAAGGGCGAAGAAGGCATCATCGATGCCCATACAGGAAATCCGGCGCGTGTATTTTCATATCCTTTTGTCGATACCATGTATCACAGCGAGAGCGCGGCATGCCATGGATCACAACAGCTGGAGTCTCTGGATATGTACCGTTTCTACTACAGCAAAGAGTATATGGGTTCACCTGGAAGCATTATCCTCTATGCAGCAGACAAGGATGCGGCCTTCGTGCGAAACAATCTGGCGCTGACTTTGCCGCACCGTGAAATCTACCGCCCCCAGACAAACAAATGGCAGCATGTCCCAAGGGATACCATGACGTTAATCATCGGCAAGCTGTGGAAACTGCTCAATGACTATGATGTTGACACCGCCGAATGGATGCCGTATTACACAAATAAGGATGTCGTCAAAATTCTTGACGGCACTGAGTTCACAGTCGCAAGTGCATGGTATCATGAAGACAAGGCGCTGATGGTCGTCTCAAATCTAACTGATGATGATAGAACTATCACATTGGAGCTGTCCGGGAAAATGGCAAAGTTTACAAAGGCAACGAATGCTGAGAACCCAGCCTCCGCATCTTTTGCCGTCTCTGAAAACAGGTTGAGTGTTGTAGTAGGCAAAAGGGACTTTATCTTGCTCCATCTGCAATTGTAAGCGGACTGATCGTCCGCAACCCAGTTGAAAGACTCAATCCACAGATTACACAGATTA
>JAAZKR010000001.1 GCA_012799725.1 Oligosphaeraceae bacterium
GACTTGGCCGCCTCGGCGATACCCTTGGCACCGCCAGCGGACTCATAGAGAGGATTATATTTTTGATACGCTACGATCAGTGCCCGTGCCGAGATAAAATCTTCGACGATCCCATTGCGGTATGGTTTATTCCAAACGCTGACTTCGGTTGCGGGGCTACCCAGTTCGTTATTGAAGAATTTGCCATCGGCAAAGAAGGAGACTCCGATGCCGGTTCCCAGGGTGACGCCGCAAATCCGATCATAGCCCTGCCCTGCCCCCAGCCACATTTCACCCGCCAGAAAGGAATTGGCGTCATGCCGGAACCAAAACGGGATGTCGGCAATCTCCGGCAGAAGTCTCGACAAGCTGTCTTTCAGGCTGATCCCGTAAAGGCAGGCGAACTTATGCTTCATCAGACTGATGCCGCGCCGATAATCGAAGGGACCCGGAGTCGATACGCCAATGCCACGAATGGCCGCTCGACGCGACAACGCATGCCGGATCAGTTCGGCATAAGTCGCCAGAACCGCTTCCAAAGTTCCATCTGAACAGACTGGATATTGAGCAAACGACCCGGGTACGATGCTGCCTGACGCATCAATCAGCACCGATTTGAAGCTGGTGCCGCCTGCATCAATGGCCAGGACGGCACCCGGTTTTGCATTGTCATCCAGCGCACTCATTCAGACGAACTCGGTGAAATTTTTCTTCAAGCAGGTTTTATGTACGCAGACTGGCTGGTCCCCGAGGTTTTCGATGACGTATTCACCCATGCTTGCCGGCACCACAACCATGTCCAAGTAATTCTGCACGAAGCGATATTCCGGATTGGCCTTCGAGTAAACCACGACGCGTCCACCATCCACCAGGTTCAGGACATGGAAGACGCCATCCGTATTGCCCTCAATCCGCTTTTCGAATTCATAGCGGTACAGGTTGAAATACAGCAGGTCATGCTCGCCTACAACATACTCAGCCCAACCATCGCCGGAACGCAGTTTGCGGGGTTCCTGCACCAGATTCTCCCTGACCCAGGATGACGTCCGGCTCGTTTCCAGTGTGCGTTCGCCGTGATACGTATGAATCGGACGCGGGATGCCATCCAGGTCCGGGCGCAGATAGTCGTACATTTTGAAGGTATAGGAACCAACGGTCAAGCTGCCAATCTCGAGGATGAGCTGATTGCGTCCGGAGGAATGGATGGTTCCCGCAGGCAGCAGGAACTGCTTGCCTGGCTTGGACTCTTCAAAATGCACATATTTTTCGTAATCGACCGGGGAATAGTCCTTTTCGGAGCGTTTGGTTGCCGCAATGAATTCAGCCGGGTCCTCCCCTTCCCGCAGTCCTATAAAGGTGCGCGCGCCATGTCCGGTAGCGATGATGTAGTAGCTTTCATCCTGTCGCCCGTGTTCATTGAAATTCTCTTTGATATACGTTTTGCCGGGGTGCAGCTGAATGGACATGTTGCCATTGCTGTGCCAGGTGTCGTCGTAATTGAAACGGATCGGGAAATAACCTTTGAAGGTATCGACGCACTGCCGTCCCATCAACGCCTCACCTTCCTTGCAAACAAAGGTGAAAAACGGAATTTCGACCAGCGTTTTTCCTGTCTCGATCAGCAGGCTCACTTCGAGTGGAATCAGATCAAAAACCCAAGCGCAGTTCTTCATTGCCTCGGGAAGATTGCGCAGTTTCTTGATATAGTATCCGCCCCAGACGCCCTCGATATAGACCGGTTTGCAGCGGAAGGGATACTTGACCAGGGAAGCGCATATCGCATTGAACACCTCGCGCGGGAGCAGCTGCATCTTCACATGATCATCGCTGGCAATGTAGAAGTCAACCAAGTCCTGTTTCACCAGTTTTGCCCGCAGATGCATCGCCAGCTCGAAGTCATAGTAATAACAGCGCCGCATCATTTCCTTGAAGGGACGTGCCGCCGCATCACCAAGATTCCGATATTCACCCCGCTTAATCCGCAGAATTGCCTGCTTTGGAGTGACATCCAGATAGACTGAGAGACCGCAGATTTCCCGCAACTCATCCGAACAAGCACCCGCGCCAAACACAATATGCACGCCAGCACTGCCGGAAATCTTCTCCTTCAGCGCATCGAGCTTGCCGGGATCAAACAGGGTTTCATACCCCCCCTCGAAAAGCTTGCCGAACAAGAGCACGGGATCCTTCTCCAAGTCTTGTTCGAGGTTGTCTGCCAGCATCTCATCCAGCTCCTGGGAACTCTTATAGCAGGACGACAGATCGCTGACCGTAAACGGAATCTGTTGTTTCTTTAAAGCACCACTCAGTAGATTGACCAGGGGACGCCAGTCTGCACCGACATAGCCATCAAGACAAACTGTCACCTTAGGAGTAGCCTTTAACCGCTGCTGGATTTCCGATACCAGCCGCCCGCTGACCTGCTGAATACCGGAAACTACCCCCTCGGCAACTTGCCCCGGCAGTTTCGGGCGGTTGACCGGATTGAAGTCCTCATACGGATACGGATTGAACATAAAACTCATTGCGATGCACTCCCTGAATTCTGGTTAAAATGCATAAAAGTCAAAAGCATTGATTTTGGCAAACAGCTCCAATTGCTGACGCAGATCCCCTTCAACCACCGCAAAATGCTGTGTTGCGCCGACACGGAGGATTTTTTCAAACAGCTCGCTGACCGGATATTCTGTACGGAAATCAGCGTGTGAATAACTGCACAGGGCATGTTCACCGGGCAGCGCCTCCGCCGTAAAACAGATAATTTTGAAATTGTCTTTGCCCTCGGAAAAATGCGCGAAAGTCTTCAGCCCCGCAGGAATGCGGTACCAGGCAAAGGGTGCACCGGCGTATTTGAAGGAACTTTTGGCAAAACGGGTATCCCGAGAAATCCGCACATGGTCAGCAAAGCGTTCGTCCGTGTAATCATGTGGACCAGCATGACCGGCGGAAAAGGCATTGCCACCCTGCTCGACATAAAACGGCTCGACATAATTGACGTGCTTGCCAGTCAGTTGCCTGAGAATATACAGCATGGTACCCGCGCCAATATCTCCTTCCGGAGCCAGAATCGCGTCATGAGCATGGAAAGTTGGCGGATAAAAGCCGGGGCGCAACCCGATGGTATGAAACAACTCGTGATCAACATCGTTAAAAATCAGTGCATCGAGTTCATACTGATCACGCAAGGCACCCAGCGCCAATGAAGCCCGTGCGGATTCACGGAACAGGCGCGGATCGACATCCGGCTCGACAAGATAACGAGCGGAGAGTTCCGCCACCCAGGCATCGGCTGCCTTATCACTGATCGCATCCGTGGCCGCCTTTAACGAAGCATAGCTGATGAATTCCAGCTCGGGACCAATGTGGGAAAATACTTTATAGGGATCAACATAGGTTGAACACATGATCCGATTGTAAACCGGCAGCAACCCAAAACGCGCCCGGTGCAGCTGCGCCTTGGCATGCGATGCCGAAATGAAAGCAGCCAGGCGGCTTTGGACATCGGCAAATTTCCCGACGATCACCTCGAATTTCCGGCCAAGTCGTGGAATGGAACCGGACCCCTCAAGACTGCCGACCAGGCCGCCCTGGGCAAGAAATTCAATAAAATCATTCTCATCCCGTGTATCGCGGTAGGGCATCTTGTCCCGAGTCGGTAAATACAAGGCCAAAGGAATATCGAACATATCGCGCAAAAACGCGATCCAGGGGAAGTCTTCGCTCCAGGACAAAAATGTGCAAATGACACAATCTACTTTTTCCTGCATGAAAAACAGGATTGCCTTTTCCATGTCTTCCCGTTCATAAACAACGCCGGGGAAAGCGCATTCGGCCAGCCCGCCCAATCGAGCAGTCAGCTCCACCCCGAAACGCCCCCTGCGCTCTTCATAGGTGCCGCTTTCACAGCCAGCCCCGAGATTGCGAAAACGACGACAGCCCACCAGCAAAATACCGACTTTTGGCTTATTCTTTTTCATCACGTTTCCCTCTGTCTTTTTTCTTGTTGATCATATCATACGTACGCGATATAATCCTCCGTTGCCCACGGACTTTCTGCCGATGTTTTCTATAACCCTGAAAAGATTCACCGTAAAAACTCATTTGGAAGAAGATTTCTTCCATAGAACCGAATTTCACGAACAGCTCCCTGGTAATATTTTTCATTCTCTTTTCGCCCCCATGGACGCACAGCACCAATACAGATTTGCGTAAGCTGCTCCTGGATCACGTAGGCTGGATATAGTTCTTTTTCCCCCTCGCAGACATTATCTATGTACAATTTCAGGGTTTTCAGATCATAGGTCACCGCGATCCGATACCATTTTCCTGCGGATAATCTGGTTTGGGAAATTATTTCGGCATTCACTATGGTACCGCCATTTAATTCGCTGCGTCCCTTTCGAATCAGTTTCAGGCTTCCGTCTGTCATCAAAATAAGTTCTATCTGCTGATTTCCAGAACAAACAATCGGCATTTCTTCTCCGATTTTATCAGGACATATGGAAAGTTCATAAGTCGCAGAACCTGGGAAAGCAGTGCCTCCCATAAATGTGCACCAGCGTTTTGCATCCAATTTTAACATGCCTTTCCCATCTACATCCTTGGCAAACGGTGTATTGGCAGTATTACGAATTGGACTGTTATGATAGTGATAGTAGCCAGTATATTCCAGATGTGATCCCCAAACATTTAATTCACAGACTCGCCCATGATGAAAATGTCCGGAAATATCCATGATAATCTTGTTGTTGTCTTCATTGCAGGGATAATAGAAAAAGGGGACCCTGACTGCTTCAACCTCAATCTCACGGATTGACTTGTTCGCTTCAAGAATTGGCATTTTGACAGTTCCTGGCCGCTTTCCGGACACGACCCATACAGGTAATGTTTGATAGCGGTTTCCATTTGCATCTTCAATCTCAAGATGATACCAATTGAGCGCTTCAGCCGGGTCAGGCAGAGTCAAAGCCGTGACCTGTTTCATGGAAGGGCGGTTGTTGTATTCACGCAGTTCAAGACCATTTCGCATAATGCGGAACAGCGTGCTGTTACAACCCTGTATTTCCAGGTCGCCTGTAAACGTACAAAATGGAGTATCAAGCGTTTTGGTTTCTCCCGCAATTGCCCCGCTGAGATTCCAAGGGAACAGAGGTTTGTTCAAAGTCAACTGATTTTTACTCGAACGTGACCAGAACATCATATAAGGTCGAATAGAAGGGGATAACAATGTCATCGGGTTATAGTTCATCTTATAGTTCTGATGATTCCATGTATAGGTTAATTGGGGAACGATTGCCCTTTCAGAATAAAAATCAAGTGAAGGCAGAGAAAATGTTGTAACGCCGAATTGGGAAAGGTCCATTGAAAACGGTGGAAATTTATGGAGGATTTCGCCGGAAGTGTTGTAAATTTCAAGTGTCACTTCCGCCTCTTTGCAGGGATGATCAATCGGGAAACAACTTATCTCAAAATCAAGGTCTTGCAATCCCAAAAGAACCGAAACATAGTTGGCGAGAATCAGTTCTGGTTCCTTTTCAGAGATAAAAGGCGTTTTATTCCAGGAAGATAATTTGTATTGTGTATAACGAAGCATGAAATCTTCCCGTTCATAGCAAGGCAACAGTAAAGAATTTTCCACATGATCGAAAAAATTTGTCAAAGTCAAAGAGTCCGGCTGACAGGATAAAACAATATCAAAGCCATTTCTGTATTTTTCCAACAGTTTTGGAGCCACCCCGCCTGTATGGTAATGATTTGCATAAGTAGACTGGACGCAGCCCTCGAAAATTTTATTAGGATAGCTTTTCAGCACCTTGCCCAGTTCAGCATAAAACTGTTTTTGTTGAGTCTCAGTCCAGTTCCCGTATGCTGAAATGCCATCGAAACAAGGCAGATAACGATGCACATAATCGGCGGTATCAAGGATATTTCCGATCAGTGGATGATCCCATAGGTTCATTAGCCAGACAAAAGACCCCAATTTTTCTTCCACTTTTTGAATGATGTAATGCCACTCTTCAGGCGAACGCTTCAATGCTGTATAGACCAAGACGACCGGTTTCCCGTCGATACGGTAAACATTTGGATGTTTCTTCAGGTCTGGCGCAAGATTAGAAAACATTTCAATGATATGGGTTACAGCCTCCTCTTTCGTTGGGGAGAGCGAGGATAGAAAAATGGAAAGGCGTGTTGCTCTTTTTGCTTTCTCAGCTTGATCCAACATTTCCTTGAAAGTTGCCCAGTAACCAATATGCGGTTCAACCAGTTCCACTTGCCATACGTTGATCCCGTATTTTTCAGTTTCCTCCATACACGAAGCCCATTCTTCGCTCGAAGAGTGTTTCTTGTAGGCATAATTCGGACCTCCCATTTCTTCCGGATGCCTGAGCCTTGAAGGGCGCCACCATGGATTTACATGGATTGAAACAGTGCCTTGATAAAATGACTTGTCGAATGGCGGACGCAAGTCTTCTTTTGTTGTTTCTGCGACAATGCACATTGCGGCTCCTACAAAAATTACGAATATCAACTGCCAAAACTGGTATTTGAACTTCATATCGGCTCCTAATTGATAACTTCACCAAGTTTCATATCAGACAATGGTCGCTGAACCATGCCCTACTTATCAGCGACATGGGTTTCTATTCCAGAATTCAATATATCCGACTCTCTTTTCCTACAGTTTCAGAGGCATCAATAAAATCACCAAATGTCAGCAATAGAGGATAATCGAAAACCGGGATGTTCCGAAACAGACGGAAGCCGCATTGGTTGTCTATGAGTTGTTTTTCTCCTAACTCATAAATGCTGCCATCAAGCAAATCAATGAGTTGTACCTTGCCGGGAAGCATTACGGCACCGAGGGAAATTGTCGATTCATATGTATATTTCAGCATATTCGTGGAGTGCCAATATACAAATCCAGCACTTCCATTGGGTTTTCTGAAACCACAGCAAGTAATTTCTTTTCCAGGATCATCCTTTCCAAAAATGCGGTCGGAATGCAGTTCATAAAAGCGGATCGGCAACTGTTCGACAGAAAACTTTTCCCGGAAAATAGATGCGATCACTTGAAGTGTACGATATGATGGTTTAGGGGAATATTCACCTGTGGAAAAACCGTTCTCATCAAAATCCGCCGCCAGGACTCCAAAGTAACCATAATCCTGCCATGTTTCTTTTTCATTTACATCTCCGTTTAATGCCTCGATCATGTCCATACAGGAAAAATATGAGGTGAATTTAACTTGCAGCATTAAATCTGTCATGGTGGTACGCAACAAAGATTTTGCCTGCCGTTTCGGATTCCAAGCACCGCCACGCAACGCCCCCGCGCCGTCACTACGAGACTGTGTCACCGTCTCTCCCTGAATGACTTCCATCTTCGGATTGTAAAGACGACATAACTCCTTGATCCCTGCCACAGTTTTGAAACTTTCCTGCTCATCAATCGTATAATTGTGAAATGAAAAAGCATCCATAACTTTTACCGCCCCTGTTCGGAAGACCTCATTCATCCATTCGAAGTCTTTCAGACAACATGAGCCGCCAATAATCTTTGCTTCAGGATTCCCTGTCTTAATAGCTTTCGCTGTATCTTGCACAAAATTTCCATACTCTGTTCCTGACGGTCCATGTTTCCAACACCAAGAGCCGTCAGGTTCGTTCCATATTTCAAACCAATCGACCTTGCCTCGATAGCGTTCCGTCACCGCTGCGACATAATTACTCCAGGCATTTTTTTGCTCTGTGGTATGAATCGGGGGGCATCCCACTGCGCCATAGACCTTAGCCGCTTTTTCATCATAGAGTCCGTTGCCATAACAGAGACACATCCACGGACGCAGGCCTCTTGCAAGTAGATTGTCAATGATAGTATCCAGCCATTCAAATGAATAAACGCCTTTTGTCTGCTCTGTGCGCGCCCATCCTGATTGGATGCGAATCCATTTCACACCTATGGCAGCGACTTTGTCATATGCTTTTTCCGGATCAAAAACATTGCGGTCTAATTTCTCGAACCCAATCCCGATCGGCGATTCCTTTACATCCAGTGAATTAACGGCGGGAACATCACCTATCTTGCGCAGATACGTTATCATTTTTTAAACCTTTCCATTGCCGTGAATCAATAGGGGTATCCGACTTGCGTAGCTCCTGTGCCTTGTTCCGCAAAGCCCATGTAACTCCAGCAGTTTGACTTCAAGGACAGAGAAGATGACCTGACTTTCCCAAAGTGGCCATCATGAAAAACCAAATTGACAAAACCGTCATGCCTGGTAGAAAGTGACTGATAGGTCGTACTTACAAGACTATTAGATATGCTGAACTTTCGATGTTTGTAAGCTGTAGGTGTCAGCGGATCTGCATTGTGAACATCTCCGATCCATGCACGCGAAGAAGGATTTTTGATCCATGCAGTTTGACGCCATGACCCGCTGTCCTGACCACTAGAGAAATTTCCGGTGGTATTGCAGTTTAATCCATAGTCAGAACAGCCGGTACCGGAAAAATTCCAGTCATAAGCGGGAATACTTGGACAATGCCAGACCTGCCGTCTCTGCTTGCTCCAATAATGCGTTGTATTGAAAATATCATATTTGAAAAAAACCAGCAGGTCAAGCCAGTAGGTGCAGGTGACAGATGCGCCGCCCCCCGTTTGACATACAACCGCCGGAACTCCGGGCAGCAAAATATCATTGTTATCATTGGAATAATTTATAAGGCAATATCCCATCTGTTTCAGATTGGATGTGCAGGAAGCTGCTTGGGCGGCCCGTCGCGCCTTCTGTAGTGCAGGCAACAACATGGATGCCAAAATGGCAATAATTGCTATTACAACCAGCAACTCTATCAGCGTAAAGGAGATCGCTCTCTTCTGGCGCTTCAGATTACAAGAAACTTTTCGTTGCAACATGTCATTTCGTCTTTTCACAAGCCAACTCCTTTTTGAACAGATTATACACAGGCAATTTGAACAAGCCATCTTTCCGACGATAACTTTCATTGAAGACTCGAGAGGGTTTTGACGAGACTAAGTCCCGTTTTCCCCATATCCGAAAGTGCAAGCATGACGACAAGAAGATCAACCAGTAGAAGTTGTGAAATCCGCGAGGTCATTGCACCAATCCTGAACTTCGTCTCATCGGCGGCTGTAGTCAGGACATAATCCGCCTGCTTCGCAATGGAAGAAGACGGGAAATTGGTGATGGCGACCACTTTGACCGCATTTTTTTTTACAATATCCAGGCAGGAGCAAATTTCGAGGTTTTCACCGCTGAAGGAGATTGCGACAAATACGTCCGATTTCTTTAAGGTCACGCATCGCATCTTGTTCATCACAGAATCATTATGGTGAATTGCAGGAAACCCCAGGCGGACAAGCTTCATCTGGAAGTCGTCCGCAACGATCCCGGATGCGCCTTGGCCACACAACATGATGCATGGAGCTTTTTGAATCAGCTGCACTACGGCGCTGACGGTATTTTCACAGACCATCCCGATCGTATCGTTGATCGTATATAAATAATTCTCCCTGAAATCCTTGATCAGCCTGGCAAAGCCCTCTTCGCTGGCAACAGTATCAGAGCTGATTTCGGTCTTCAGGGGGATCATATCATGGGCAATCGCCTGTTTTAATTCTAAAAAACCTTTGAAACCAAGTTTCTTGCAAAAGCGAATGATCTGAGCATTGTCGCATTTGCAGGCATCAGCAACCTCGGCAACTCTTTTCTGGATCAAAACAGCAGGGTTCTCTAAAATCTGATCGGCAATCTTCGCATAGTTCCCTTGAAGAGTAGGATAAACTTGCTTGATCTTCAATAGAGTCTTAGGAGTAACCACCACGCCATCCTGCCTTCCTGATTTACTAAGGAACTGTTCAAAAATTAAGCAAAAAAATTCGCCCAAGCCTAAATATATCAAAAGAATTGACTCTGTCAAATTGATTCGTCAATTTTTTTTCATTCTCTTTTTTATAAAGAATCATCCTAAAAGCAGTTGACTTTTCCCCATGACCGGCAATCAGAACCTTGTTCCAGTTTCATGGCACGCCAGAAGGCGTCCAAATCGGATCATTCCAATACTCGTCACTTAAGATTTTTTAACCAGAAAAGGCACAAATATTTTCTATGGGGTTGCTGCTTTGACGGAAGGGATTGCTTGGCGTTCTTGGCGCCTTGGCGGTTGGTTCCTCGTCATTGAAACGCCAAGGCGCCAAGAACGCCAAGGTCGGCTTTACGCAGTTGAGTCGTTTGTGTTGTTACAAAGCGTTAAGTTAAGGGTATTGCTCGGATCAGTCCGATCAGTCGGAGCCTGAGCCCCCGGGGCTGCACCATGCATAACCTGGCTGACCGAACTCGGAGGGTGAGGGAACCTGAGGCAGGATCACCCCCAAAATCAGCGCCTGGAAGGCGCCACTTCATGATGAATTTGCCGTATCTGCCAGCGAGGAAGCCGAACGAAGCCACCTCGAAAGAGCTTGTATGACAATGATTTAAAGATAAATTACCAGCAAATCTTTCATAAAAAAGAAGAACTCGAGCAATAGCAGTACGGGAAACTCCCTGTTAACCAATACGGCGAATAGCACAAAATTTACAACTGCTTGAAAGTAAAGATATTATAGCTAGCATACAGCTCTGTTTGTTTTTTATGATAAATGTTTTCCGTTTTTTGGATGCATGTATTGCGGGGGATTACAGGCCACCACCACTACCGCAAGCAGAATCAGCATAATGCCCGTCATGATTTTCGCTGTGATTGATTCATGAAACACCATCCAACCGAAAAACACCGCCGTCAGCGGTTCCAAGGCACCCAGCACCGAGGTAACCATAGCTCCGCTCCGTTGCAGCGCCTCTGACGCACACGCCAGCGAAAGCGCGGCTGAAATCAAAGAAAGCCCCACAATATTGTAGCATGCCTGTGCGGAAAACGCACCCTCCATAGCCAAGCCGCACTTAAGCCGCAGAAAGTAGAAAATCAGGCAGGTTAGCAGAGCATAGAAAGTCAGTTTCTCCGGAACCATCTTTCTGGCTGGAGAGCGCGCGATCCAAATCAGATATCCAGAATAAAAAACCGCGGCAGAAAGCGACAACAAAACTCCACGCCAAGTAATGCGAGCTTCACCGGAGCTCCGACAGAGCAGTGCCACGCCGCCTATGGAAAGGCTCAACGCAATAAAAACCCGCAACGGAATTGTTTCTCGGAAGATCACCCCAGAAATCACCGCCACAATGACAGGATACACGAAAAGCAGCGTAGCCGCCACTCCCACATCTATGTCACGGTAACTCATGAAAAGCGTCAGCGAGCTCAGGCAGAAAAAGATTCCTGCGATTACACTCCAAAGCAGCTCATACTTGGTGACCCGAAGCGTCCGGCAACGGAATTTGGCAATGAAGCCCATCAGTATCGTCGCCGGCAGAAAGCGCAGCAGCAACACACTATCCACACTGAACCCCAGCGAATAAAGCGGTTTGGCGAAAAGCGGATTGGTGCCAAACGCGATAGCTGCGACAATCCCGAACACGATACCGCTGGCCATCCGAGGATAAGCCTTGTTTCGATCGGCCTCCGCCACGCCGGTTGACGCTGATCTCTCATCTATGGTTGATATTTCCGACGACATTCCTGCTCCGATTGAATCCATCTTATATCATACTACTTCTAAAAAGGAAATGATCCACAACCTGGCATAAACCCCTGACAAATGGTGAACTGATGAATCAGCGTCCGGCTGTCCTCCCCCGCAGCAAACGACAGCAAATGAAGCCGGTCACTGCTTGCAGGTCGCGTCTATCCGCCGCCTTGGCCATGGCAATGACATAGCGGCTCTCAAAATGATGCCTCTGAGCCTCATTATCCGCCTTGCGGCAGGAAATTGCCAACACACATTATATTACTGATAGCTTGTCGCCGCCATATCGCTTCCACATTTTGCAAACCAAATAACAAAACAGCGGGGAACAAAGTAAAAATGAAATCCCAGATGAACAGAACGCGATAACCAAGCTAATCAATAAATGCGCCCACATTAGCGATACTCAAGATGCAAAGCGCACCATCACTGCCACCGAATAAAATTGGTCGCATTATCCTCAAGATAAAACCGCACCGTCAACGGACACTTACTGGATGCCCACAGAATATAGGCTTTAGAAAACAAAACGCAAACCACAACAAAAGTCAACAGCGAATACAGCAAAAAAAATCAGGATCTATGACGGCACGCTCAAAAGTCTTGGAGGACACAACAAGTACTTGAAATTACGCAACCCCTTGATGCCGGAAATGCTGGTACTTTTGAGAGTCCTGTCGATCTATAATAAGCAATGAGACTTCTGTAGTGTTGGCATTTTCTACTCAGCGATTGTTTTCTTCGATGAACTGATATAGCTGTATAAACACTTATTACTATCAACCAATTGATTATTTTGGTTGACGAGAAGTAAATCTTTCTCTTTTTTTGTGTTTTTGGCTTGACAACCTTGCCATTATTGTATATATTCTTAATTATTGATTGTCTTTTGCCCAAATTCATGGATGCTTTATCATGGCTGTAAAACGATACGACCCCAAAATTGTTTTTGCCCCTGGTTCATCGGAACCGGTACGGGATCAGTTGTTGCGCTTGTTTAGGCAGTCATTTTGGCGTGACGGACAAGCACATGCTGGGCAAAGTCTGGTTTCCGAGCGTTCTTTATCCGCTTCGCTAGGTATAGATCGCAGTGCCATTCATGCTGTTCTTGAAGAGCTTTCTGCTACCGGATATCTGGAAAAGAGTGCTTCGGGGCGTCGTTATCTGTTGCGTAACAAATCGGATTTATGCTTTGGCAAAAGCATTGGTATAGTATTGCCCTTTGCGTTTAGCAAGTTCATCAATTCCAACCAATACAATCACCTCCGCATTCAATTGTATTGCGGGATTACGGAGCGCGCTTCGAGTTTGGGGCTGGGTACCATTTTGATCGAATTGCCGGATGCAAAGGAAACTCTGCAAGCAATGGATGATTTTCTAAGTTCGCGCCTGCCGCATCTTGCCGGCCTGATTCACTTTGGCAGCCGGGGCTTTGCCAGTGATCCGATTCTAGGACGCTGTTTAGAGCAGCGCA
This sequence comes from Oligosphaeraceae bacterium, assembly GCA_012799725.1. GTDB lineage: Bacteria > Verrucomicrobiota > Lentisphaeria > Oligosphaerales > Oligosphaeraceae > JAAZIY01. The sequence continues at coordinate 13,095 of JAAZKR010000001.1, forward strand.
GCCTACCGCAAATTATGCTCCTGTCTGAGGCACCGCAATACTCACATGTAGGTACGGTCACCTTTGATGCAAGGGGGACAATGATGGCCGTTGCGCAATTTCTGCTCTCCAGCGGGCAGAAAAAGCTGGGCGTTGTTTTTCATGAAGCAACGTTCAGCAGGGAGGTCAAAGCAACCATGGCGAATTTGCAGGAATGTGTCGAAATGCTGCGGGAGTCGGGGATGATCATTAATGAGGACTGGATCATCCGATTGGAAGGAACAGGATGTTGCAATGGCCTCCCTGAAAAAATGAAAAAATTTCTGGCGCTGGAAGAAAAACCGGATGCTATCTGGTGCAGGAATGACTTTCAGGCGCTGGAAACGATCCAACTGTTGCAGGAAGGCGGCTTACGAGTCCCCCAGGATATTTCGGTGATCGGCACCGATGATATCTTCGAAAGTAAAAATGCGGGAAGCACCCTGACAACCTTGCAATTGCCGAGATACTCCCTGGGAGTAGCCGCAGTAGATATGTTGATAGAACAAATTCAGAATGGCGTCACCCCGGAGAATAAAGTGAAGATATTCTCACCAAGCCTGATCGTTCGTCAAACTACCAGAGGCTGATGTGAAAAAAAAGCACAGTCATCTCATAAGCGGTAAAAAACGGCATAATTGGTTCAATTTCACGCTTGACAAAACCGTTTTTCCAAAAAAAACATTTTCGATTTTTACTTTATCCGCAGATTTACTCAGATTAGCGCAGATTTTTTAGGACGCAGTTTTCTTGTCTTAGGAACGCATTTTCAAAGTGAACCCTAAAAAATCTGCGGCATCTGCATAATCTGTACAATCCGTGGATCGAGTCTTTCAACTGGGCTGCGGCGGACGATCAGTCCGCGCCAAGTCATTACACTTATTATTCTGCCTATGTACTATTGCATAGTTGCTGGTTTACTAGTCTCTAAAAATGTTTTCTCGCTATTTGAAGTACAATCCAAGGGGTTCAAATTGATAAACTTATACACACTACTGCCTAAACGATATACCCGACACAATAATTAACAAAGAGTTGCAGCCCTTCAGACAAGTCAGAAGGGCAGTCTCAACCCGTTCAGCCAGAGCAATATCAAGCAAATCAAAGAAAAGCTTGTATAACAATGACTTAAAGGTTTATTTCCAGCAAGATAAGAAGTCCAGATGACAACATCCACAACACTCAGTCTGCGAGTGGCTGTGCCCTACATCTCAAAGATGCCGTTCAAATCCTTGCCGAAGATGCCTTCAGGAGTCTCGACATGGATGATGACGCCTTCTTCACCAACGGCGGTCTTCTCCAGGAAAGCCAAGGCCGTGCTCTTGCTCTCAGTGCTATAGCGATAGCAGCGGCTAAATTCGCCCAGTTCACTGATCACATCCTCAACCCCAAGGGACTTGATCTGCAGCTCACCCTGCTCGCTTATAGCCGTCATGTCTGGCAACTCCAAGCGCACCGCCGGCTCGGTGCTTACCTTGAAATATGTAGCTCCGGGCAATTCAGGCAATATGGCAGAAGCCTCGCGCCAAAGCGCATAATTGAGCTTCTCGCCACCGACAAAACAAACTGCACCCTCCTGATGTGGATAGGCACCAAAATATATCTGTCGTTTGCTCGATAAGTTGCCATCCTTGCTCGTGTCTATATAAGTCAGCTTACTGAGAGCGTTATTGGCATCACTCATACTCGGGAACAGATAAGCCACATACTTAAAGGTATCCGGATTAGCATCAACCCTGGCCCAAAACTCCTTCTGTAATCTGCCTTTGCCCTCGAAAAACTTACTGAAGTCAACCTCATCCTTGGAGCCACGCCGCATAAAATAGACCGCGCCTGCGACAATCAGCAGCACTATAACAGCGATGCCGGCATATAACGGAGTCTTGGAACGAGGCGGAGTTTCAACCACTTGGCTTGCCTGCAGTGCCTGGCGTGCTCTCTCCGCTTCCAGACGCTCCGCTTCTAAGCGCTCTCTTTTTAAACGCTCCTTTTCCAGACGCGCTGCTTCCAAACGCGCCTTCTCCTCAGCCTGCCTTTTAAGCTCGGCTTCTTTGGTGGCAGCAATTGCCCGCAAACGGTCGCTTTCAGCCTTTGCGCGGCGGCTCAACTCTTCGGCCGGGCTGATCCAGCTTCCCGGCGGCGCCATTTTGCTGCTCAGCTCCACGGTTTGCATTTGCGCCTCCAAGGAATGCTCAGCGAGGCGTAAAGCTCTTTCCATGGCAACCTTCTGCAGTGAATTCAGGCGGTTATACGCCAACAGCGTCGCCCGTTCCAGAAATTCATATCCGCTAGTCCATCTGCCATCAACAAAAGTATGTCCGGCCGCCTCATTGCGCTCAGCACAAATCTGCATAGCCTCGTTTTCGATAGCTGTCTGATTGGCTAGCATCCACTCAGTTTGCGAATGTGACAGCTCTGCAAGCATGTTCTCGATAAACAGCTCGCGGCGCAGCTGCGTGGCTTTCTCGTCAAATTTTAGCGCTTCAGCCTCATTGCCACTGATACCCAACATATCACGTACTCTGATAGAGACATTGGCCAGCTTGATAATGCCATTTTTGGCCTCATAAAGAATGCCCTCGCTGACCGTAGTCGCAAAGGGGTTCTTCTTATGAATGATCCTGACCCGATCGCCGCGTTGATACAAGGGAAACTCTTCTTCAGCCAGTCGCTGTTGTTCTGCCGGCTCCGGTATGGGATATTTCTCGGCAGCGCGTCGGCGCATAAGTTGTTGCGCCATCATTAGGGCATCATCCTCACGTAATAGAGGCGTCTTGGCAGGCGCAGCAAATTTGTCTTTGAATGCCGCCGTCACCTTTTCCAGCAGCACCTCCTCGCCCTTGCCGGGCGGCAGGCTTTCAAAATGCTGCTCGCAAAATTCGTCTATGGTGGCAACACGCTGTGCGGAAACCGCAGTGCCGACCACATCTGCACATAAACCGTGCCAAGCCAAAAGAAAAAGACAGCACAAAAAAAGCGAAAACCTAGCTTTAGTAATAAAAGAACTCATGGGAACCCCTTTGTCAAAAGTTCGCAGCGCAAAATTCAACCATATTATAAGTTTATACCTCATTGACAGCTTTTCAACCGCAAACGCGCATTTTTCTTGGAAAAATGTCTTTATCAGCAAGGTACAATGCCGATTTTTATCCTAAAACCTGATTCATGACCTGCTTTTTTGCCAGCTTGCTTCAATACCGCAACTGCTGAACAGTCGCACATGACGCATTACCTGCCCAGACATATTTGCGAAAGGCAATTTTCAAAATGCTCCTGCCCCTTGAGAATCTTGATTTCTACGCGCAGAAACAAAAAAGGAGGTATATCCGCCGGTAATTGCGGCAGCCGTACAGCATCTTTTTCAGTAGTCAACAGTAACTCGGCTTGATTTTCTGCCGCCTTACGGCAAAACTCAACCAGCTCGGCGCTTCTGTAGCGGTGATGGTCCACAAAACGCTTGCGGTACACCAATTCTGCACCCAAGTCTTCCAGATATCCTTCAAAGCTCTCTGGAACGGCTATAGCACTCAGTGCCGCCACGCGTTTGCCTTTAAGCGTTGCCAAAGCGTAGGTTTTTTCAGCATCGTCCACCTGTTCAAGGTAACAGGGCACATGATTGCATTCTATGATCTTGGCCTGCGAATTGTGGCTTTTCAAAAAACGCCGGAGATGACGCAAATGATCGCCGCCATTGGACTTGGTAAGAAAGATATAGTCAGCTCGGCGTAGATTCTTTATCGGTTCACGCAGCATGCCGCAAGGCAACATTTCATGATTATGAAAAGGATTGGTAGAGTCTATCACCAGAATATTAGTCCAAGGGCGTAATTTCAGATGCTGGAAGCCATCGTCCAGGATCATAATGTCAGCACCCTTTCTAGTTGCGAAAGTGCCGCCCTTATAGCGGTTCTTGTCCACCACCACCATTACCCCGGGCCTGCCATTGCGGCTCAGCAAGTTGCGTGCCAGCATATAAGGTTCATCTCCAGCTCGGGCCGAATCAAGCAACACGCGTTCGCCGTCGGACACAAATCGCGGCGGTACCAGCTCGGGATTACCGCTGAACAACGATTTTATGCGCTGCCATAAGGGTCTGGGCTTGCTGCGATAACCGCGGCTTAAAATGGCCACTTTTTTGCCGCGCTCCGCCAAATTGCGCGCCAACAACTCGACCAGCGGTGTTTTACCGGTGCCGCCGGTAGTCAGATTGCCCACGCTGACCACAAAGCAGCCTAAAACACGCTGGCGCAGAATTGAACTATTATACAAACTGAGACGAAATTGCACCGCATTGCGGTACAAACGTGAAAGAAAAAACAAAAAATAACGGAATATCCTGGCGAAACCATGCCGGCGCTCGCCATTGATAATTTCAATGACGTATTGCTCAAGTTTTTCTAAACTGTCCCGGATGATAAGCATTAATCAGATGGCCCTAAGTGCGAAAAATAAAAAATACAGCCAGCAGCAGGCAAAATGAGGCCCAGAGAAAGTTCCAGTTCCACTTCTCCCCTAGAAAGAAAATCGCAAAAGGTACAAACACGCTTAAAGATATAGCCTCCTGTATAATTTTCAACTGTGACACGCTCAATACTTGATTCCCGATACGGTTGGCCGGAACTTGTAAGAGATACTCAAAAAAAGCGATGCCCCAACTGGCCAGTACCGCTAGAATCCAGGCACGATGTTTGAAATGACGTAAATGCCCATACCAGGCATAAGTCATAAACATGTTTGAGCAAAAAAGCAAAAGCAGGGTCTGAAAAAGTTTAGGCATGGTGTTTTGTTGAAAATACGGAGTGATGGGTGAAAGCGAGATTGTTGATTTATTTTTTTGCCAAGGCAAAAGTCCATTCCGGAGCGGCAAATTTTTCTCGGTATATTTGCAGCGTCGCAGTATCTATGGGTAAGTATTCGTAGGCAATCCATTCCGGATTGCATTGCAGTTTAGCGCTGAAACGTTCAACGATAGCCGATTGCAACTGTGCTGCCGGCAAACCAAGATTGGCCACGGGTGAACGTAATGAACGCGGCGTCGCAGTAGCATCCGGAACAGTCTCGGCCTGCGGCGTCAAAAAACGCCAAAGCCGTGACAAATCACTTTGCAACAGAATGCAACCATGCCAAAGCAGAGCCGGTCCGGATTGGGCAAAAGCCGAGCCGGACACCTTGTGTCCTGCCTGCCAGATGCTATGTCTCTCACAAGCACGAATATCACTCAGGCCACAATCCTCCAAGCCCTGCACGACAAGCTGCAAAAAACTACTCGCATCCCAATGGCACCTTTCCATGATCAAAACATAGTTGAGGTTGCCGCTGTCGTGGAAAACAGTACCGCCGCCCGAAATGCGTCTTAATAAGGATATGCCCTCATCTCGGCATAGATCCAAGGCGCATTCCAGATATGGATTCTGGTTGCGCCCCCAAAGAACAGTCTCTTCCGTATTGACGTAAAAAAACAGGAAGCGGCGCAAAGGGCGCAGACGAAATAGGCTTTCCTCCAGAGCTGCATTGGAAATCGCGTCATGATATGGCGAAATGAAAACCTGCATGCTAAGTTATAAGGCAAGCGAATCAAATAAAAAACTTGGTGCGGACTGATCGTCCGCAACCCAGTTGAAAGACTCAGTCCACAGATTACACAGATTATGCAGATGCCGCAGATTTTTTAGGGCTCACTTTGAAAATGCGCTCCTAAGA
>JAAZKR010000046.1 GCA_012799725.1 Oligosphaeraceae bacterium
ATAGAGCCGCCACCCGATGCCTTGTCCTGAAAATCTGCGTACATCTGTGTAATCTACGGATAAAATGCCGCTTGAATACTTTGAAACGGGGTTGGCTATTTTTGGGAACCGTGCTCTGTAGTCTATGGGACGGCTGTGACAAAATTTCGCACATTTACAATATTTACTACTATCACAAGATTTTGCACATTAACTATTTTTTCGTAAATTTGCTGACATCGATCAGGTACATTTGTCGCGAGCCTTCATGGATCGAGTCGATGCAGACGAAGCGGTCGTCGCGCGACCAGTTGGGATGCAGATCACATCGGGTGGGTATGGGATAAGCCGGATCGGCATAAAATGAGCCGATTTCGAATGCTTCCCGATTATCGAGGTCATACAGGAACAGGCGTCGGCAATGATCTTCGAGCGGGTAGCTGTCGGTCAGCATCCATTTGCCGTCGGACGAGTAGGAGCAATGGCCGTCACCTGGGAAGACATCCTTTGCGATGAGTTCGGTCTGATGCGTCTGATCGGTGTAATGGTAGTATTGCCAGCCATGCGTATAGCGGTTTGAAAAATTGATGATCGTATTCTTGCCGGTCCAAGTGTAATGGCTGCTCATATTTTCGAGATTCAGCGGCCAGATGTCGGAGCCATCCCGATTGGCGGTAAACATATGGGTCAGATGCCAGCCGGGGCTGCCATCCTTGTTCCACAAGCGCCAGCGATGGAAAAAGGCAATGCGGCGGCTGTCGGGGCTGAACAGCATATGATTGAACCAGCCCGGCGTGCCCTCCATGTCCGAACGGTAATACTTCTCCGTTACCTCGGCAATACTTATCACCAATTTCGATGTATTGTTTTTCAGGTCAACCAGAAAAACACCGTCCTGATCTGGGCATTTCACTTTTTCGTATGGATCCCTTCCGCCGGGATAGCCATATCCGGGGCGTTCCCGGTCCAGGCGTGAGAAACTCAGGCTCAAGGCCCATTTTCCATCGGGGCTGAGGCAGTATATCGGTCGGCAGATTGTCTGCTTCTCGCCGGTATGCAGATCCAGGATTCTTGCGACGAAGTGATCCCCTTCGCGGTCATTGTAGATGACTTTCGTCTTTGCATCATTGAGCCACTGGAACATGCAGCCCTGCTGCCAGCACCAGGCATCACTTTCCGCCAGCGGGATAAAACGCTCCTTATCTTGCAGGTCAACCATGCCCAGCGACAGCTTTTCACCGGGAACCGGCTGCCGCGCGACAAAATCAATTTCCTGAGCCAGCAGATACCGACCGGACTGATCCCAGGGGAACTTGTCAAAATACCCAAAAAAATAGTGTTTCGGGCCATGCGTAATACGCCGCGCCGGAAGATGCTGTTTTTGAATCATGGCAGATATCCTCAAGTCGATTGACGCACGATCAGTGTTTGCAGGATGCGTTCCCGCTTGGCCGGGCCCGGTTTCCTCGTTGCGCAGACGTCGGATCATCATATTCCAGACCGTTTTACTGAAAAGGCCGTTGTCATAGCCGACCGTAGTGAGCGGCGGCTCCGTATATTGTCCAAAAACAATATTGTCAAAGCCGGCCACTGCGCACTGCTGCGGAACGGAAATATGATGTTTGCGCAAAGCGGCAAGAAAACCGATCGCGCCCAGATCATTGGACGCAATGACCGCATCCGGAAGTTCTTTCTCTTGTCAAATTTTCATTTCAAACAACAGTTAATATACAACGTTTTGTGATGAACTTAGGGCGCCCGGTGCCCACAACTCATTTTCCCGCAGAAGGCGTTTAAAACACAGAAACATATAGAGGGTACAGCTCTGGCGAATCAGCAGAATCAATCCATATTGCTTTTTTCGTATAGCTGCCCCGATCTCAAAACCGCACGCTACCAGGATTTTGCGCATCATTTAAGATTTGTGCCCGGCTGCACGACACTGCATAGACTGGCATATACTTGTCGGGGCGTAACTTGGTGCAGGCAATGGTATTTTTGCTCCTCGGGCAATGGGCAGAAGCGCTTGAAGCATGGACGACACTGAGCCGTGGAGATTTCCAGTCGCCATTTGCCGCCTATAGGGCCGGTGGCTACTGGATCAGTGGAACCAAAGATAGCGACGCCATGCGCACCCAAACCGGCACCTAAGTGCATGATGCCGCTGTCATTGGCTACAATCGCCTGTACATTGGCCAAAATAGACATCAGGGCAGTCAAATTGGTCTTGTGCACTAAATTAAGCACCTCGGGACAGGCCGCCGCGATTTCCGCACCAGCGGGAATCTCCTTTTTTGCTCCAAGCAAAACCACCTTGCCGCCCTGCTCCTGCCAACGCATAGCTATTTCGCTAAAATAGACTGCCGGCCATTGTTTGGCCGGCCCATAGGCCGCACCTGGCGCCAAAGCCAACCAGCGTTCCTGCTTGCTGATGCCGAACTGCATGGCTAATTCCGGATCATGACGCAAAGGTGGGCAATCTGCCTCAAGACGTGGCGATCCCAACGTGGAAATTAACTGCAAATAATATGAAAGCTGATGGAGTTTACCGATATTTTCGCCGCGTTTCCATTCAGGAATACGATGGTTGAGCAGCAACGAACGCCATCTGCCACGTCGGCCTATGCGCAGAGGCACTCCACAACGAAATACGTCCAAAGCAGAACCAAATGAATTGGGCAGCACCATTGCCACGCCGGGATTAAGGCTGCGTACCTGCTGTATTTCAGCGCTGCTGATGCGTTTGCCCTGCATGGGGATGACTGCATCCACCCAGGGGCAGGCGCGCCAAATCTCAGCCAAGGCTGCGGGCGTCAACACAAAAAGTCCGCATGTTTCCGGCATCATACGTTTCAACTGATATGCTGCCGGCAGGGTCATAAGCAGATCGCCCAGCCAATTAGTGCTACGCAGCAGCAGTCCTTCCTGCCAGCGTGGCGCGGCGATTTCTGGTATATGCGGCTCGAGCCGGCGCAATTCCGGTTTATATAGCACGCCCGCCTCCCAGATAATGCAGCAAGAGTCCCAATTCCCGGCGTAATTTTTTGCGTTCCACGATACGATCTATAAAACCATGTTCGAGCAGGAACTCGGCGCTTTGGAAGCCCTCGGGCAGATCGGCTTGTGTGGTTTGCTTGATAACGCGCGGGCCGGCAAAGCCTATCAAGGCCTTGGGTTCAGCCAGAATGATGTCGCCCAATGATGCAAAGCTGGCAGTGACCCCACCGGTAGTAGGATTAGTCAGAATAATGATCAGGGGCAGTCCAGCCTCATCATGACGCATGACAGCTGCCGAGGTCTTAGCCATCTGCATCAGGCTCAGTATACCCTCCTGCATGCGTGCACCACCGCTGGCAGTGACAATCAGAGCCGGCAAACTGCGTTGTACAGCCATTTCGAGCATACGGGTGATTTTCTCCCCCACCGCTGAGCCCATGCTAGCGCCCATAAAACGAAAGTCCATTGCCGCCAAGGCGTAAGGTATGCGATTCAGTGTTGCGCTGCCGCATACCACCGCCTCCTGCAAATTAGTCTTCTGCTTAGAGCTGAGCAATTTCTCAGCATAAGAGCCATCGCCAGAGAAATTCAGCGGGTCACAGGAATGCAGGCTGGGGTCAATTTCCTGAAAGCTATCAGGGTCCACCAGCATTTTGATGCGTTGGGCTGCGGTCAACGAGAAATGGAAGCCACAGCTTGGGCAGACTTGCAGGTTTTCCTCCAACGAGCTTTGATAAAGCAGTTCGGAGCATGACTTGCAGTTTAGCCATAGTCCGGCAGGTATATCACTTTTGACCTGCTGATTATTGGCAGTGGTATTGTTTGGGCTTGACATGATTAGCCACTTTCCAGATGAATAAAACACTAGGCAATAAATAATATAACCCCGGTTCCATCGAACGTGGTGGCTGCCTGCCTTTTGTCGCTGACTCAAGCCCAGCGTAATGGTTTAGCCTCCTGCAATAGCCGGACATGTTGTGTTTCAAGCGAAAAGGCATTCGTTAATGTGCGAAGTTTTGTGATGAACACGAATAGCTTCAGCGCAAGGCATATTTGTCATTGGCCGTTGGTGGCCATCAGTCAGGGACTAAGCCCTGGGAGCGTGACAGGACTCATGGAGCCATGCCATGATGCATAACCCCGGGTGACTAAGCCCGAAGAGCAAGGGAGCCCGAGCCAGGATCACCCAAAAAAATCAGCGTCCGCAAGAGCGCCATAACATGATGGTTTTCAGTCGGGTCAATCGGATCGATCTAGAAAGTCACTCATTGCCGCAAAGTGGCTATGAATACTGAAAGTGCGCAATCTGGCAACCCGAGAAAAACTACTCTATTAGCTTATCGCCCTAATTCTTCCACTGGAAAAATGTGGCACTTACTTGAAATCGCACAAAATAATGAGTATAGTAACCTTGACGCAGACGGAACATTGCGTACAAGAGCTCAGCTGGCAGCATACCTTGAGGAGTCCTCATGCCCATAAATACCATAGCATCGTACCCCAGAGGCACCCGTAGACACTGCTTCACCCTGGTGGAACTCATGGTTGCGCTCATCATCATAGGCGTGTTGCTGCTGGTATTGGCACCGGCTTTCAACAGGCTAATGACCGGCAACGCAGTGAGTTCTGCCGAAAGAATGCTGAGCAGCCAGTTCGCCTTGGCCAGGGCTGAGGCCGCCAGCCGCAGATGCGAAGTAGCCATTGTTATCTACGATGAGAACACTGCCGCCGGCGCCACAAAAATCGCCAATCCCTCTTCGTTCCGAGCCGCGTACAACAACGGCGGCACTTGGGAATGGCTGCCAGGCAGCCAACAAACTTGGTTGCCGACCGGAGCAGTGGTCGGCAGAGTTTTACTCGGCACCGCCGCTGACGTACCCGCGCCGGTACCCGGCAGCCCTATACCGGACCTGCCAAATACAACAACCGGTGTAACTGTACAAATTGACGGCGTTGATTTCCCTGCCGTCATCTTCAAGCCCAACGGACGTCTGGCACAAGACGTAGTTTTAACCATAATCGAGGCGGTTTATATTCCCGGCCAGGGATTGACAGCACGCAATGACAATTACTGCCGCATTCTGGAAGTCAGCCAATATACCGGCAGAGTCACCATCTCCCAAAAGGAGGCAACGCCATGAAATCAGCACAGAAGCAACTGTCTGCCTTCACCATGGTTGAATTGCTGTTAGCCATGGGGGTTTGTGTTATCGGCATTTGTGGCATTATGGTGCTCTTCCCCGTTGGCGCAACCGCCAGCCGTGATGCCGCCATGGAAACATACGCCGCCAATGCAGCAGACCAAATGCTGGGCTGCCTTAAATACGCCATAACACAAAATGCCACTGAGTGGGACAAATATATCATTGCGGAAGGCGCAACAGCCACAGGAACAAGCTTGCCTGACGACAATCCAAGTAACAAAGAAAATCCAACTACACCCTATAATTTGCAAGATACCGCCGTCTGGTCAACCAGCCTTGGTGTTGTCGCTGACAATATCTTCAAGCACAATACCAACAACGGGGTTTTCCAAATCATCAGTTGCCGGGACGATTCACCTGCCGTTAATTCACCCAATGTAGACTTCCGTGCCATCATGAATGTTTGGCGAAAGGATGTTACTGTCGGTGCTGTCACTTTGCCCCACAGGATGGCTATTCAATTAAATGTTGAGGTAAGCTGGCCGGCGGCTCTGCCATACAATGCTCGTCAAAAGAGCACTTTTATACTTGAGGTCTTCAATCCGAACTACAGCCCTTAATGATGAAGGGGGGCCTTATGCGATACACAAACAAGGATAAACGAGCAAGGCACTACACGCTGATCGAGCTCATGATCGCCATGGCCATACTGGTCATCATGATGGGCTTTTTATTTCAGTTCGTCAATAGTGCCCAAAGACTGTGGAGCGCAAGCAGCGGCACAGAGGATAGCTTCGACCGTGCACACCTTTGTTTTGATTACTTGGAAAGAGACTTTATTGGCGCAATCATGCAGGACGAAGAGTCAAATCCCGGAAAAGGAATAGGCTTCATAATGGATACAAATGAATATGAGGCCACTGCCGCTTCGCCCAACTTCATTTTTTTGCTCGGCCTGGTAAGCCAAGTTGACAGCAATAATGCCACAGACACAACTGGCGGCAGTGCAGCCTTCCCGATAATCTATTTCCTGAAGAAAATCACAAATCCGGTCAACAGCAGTGTTTCTTTTAGTCTGTATCGCCTGATAATAGATAGCACTATGGCTGGCTTGGCACCCTTTGGCTTCTATGGAGATTCGACCGCCTTTTACAGTCAGGTCAATAGCAGCATGGCGTCTTTACCTGCCGACAACTCGAGATTGCTCTGCGAAAATATCGCCTCGATAAAACTCGGTGTGCATCCCTCTTCCATGAGCAGCGGCTCTAAGTTGCCAGAACTTGTTAAAATCAATCTAAATTTGTTTGACACCGGTGTTAAAGACAGCAGCCAACCTAATACGCGGACTTTTAGCAAAGTGATTATGCTGCAATGATTTCACCATCTTTCCTTCCGTGGAGCAAGCCATGAAAAACAAACAAGGCCATAATAAAGAGCGAGGCTCAGCTCTGCTGATGACGCTGGGCGTGCTGGCTCTGGCGCTCATATTAGCCATGAGCTTTGCTTTTACTTCGCGGGCCAGCAGGACAATCTCAAAAGTCAATGCCGACATGATCAGAGCCAGGCTATTGGCGCAATCCGGACTGAACCGCCTGATAGCAGCAATGTATAACGACAACGTCAATACTCCAGGCTACTATCTGGCAAGAAAAGGCGGCAACCTCGATTTTACCGGCTCCATCACAAAATCTGATGCGGTCATCAAATATTTAAATATGGGCGGCGACAGCTCAGATGCAAGTGAAACTGAAAATTCCTTGCATGCAATCTTGGCTCGACACGATAATTATGCCAAGCAACTGTATACGGGTTGCAGTGGCTTTGCCCCCACCGGTTTCCAGACCTACTTTGATGATGAGGGCAAGGTCATGGGCCGAATTGGCTTTGTCGTAATCGAGGAAAGCGGAAAAATTGACCTGAATCAGGTATTGAATCTTCGAACAGAAGCAAATAACATGCCCTTTGTCTGGGCAGATAACCCGCGAATTTACCATGGCACCGGAACTTTTAATGCCGCTACAGATTTTTATTACAATATCCTGTGGGGTTATCAACCCGGAACACAGGTTGACGAGACCAACACCCAACGCGTGGGCCTGCACATGCAGGAACTTCGGGTGGCTGCCTCATATTTATCTGCTTTGCCGGCAACATCTGTTGCAAATAGAAAGGCGCAGTGGATGTCTTATGATCACCTGCTCAACAGCATTTCATACACCGCGAATAATACAACATTTGATGATGATATCTTGCACTATACTTTCTTTAGCGGAGAAGAGCCGGAAGCCTATTGGGATCAAAGTGCGGAGACCGCAGTGCCCGGCACAGGAGAACGTCAGCGTTTCGATATCACCGGCTATGAATGGCGAGACGACGCCTTGGGCTCCTATTACACCACAGCTGGCGGCACTCATCCGAACCCTGCCACAAGCGGTTGGCAGCATCCTTCAGAAAGCGGCACTGCCAACGCCTCCGCTTACGCCAGAAGCCTTGCCGCTGCCCTGCGGAGTGGCTCCCAGCCGTTCTGGAATACAAGCGTCGATCCACCTGAACCCGCAGATGTCAATCGCATCAGCGGAGCAACAATACCCGCCGACTTCAGCGGCATTCCGTGGCTGAATACTTTGCAGCCGGACTCTGTCCGTCCCCAGGTTGCCGCCAACCTCGTCGATTACTGTGACAGCGATTCCTGGGCGACAATCCCGAATACCGTAACTTGGACAAGCACCACTGAACCGGAATACTGCGGCAATGAAAAAGTCCCATATTTCAATGAAGTGGCGCTGGCAGTAGTTGCGGAAAAAGCAGTTACGCTTACTCCTGATTACACGTTCCGTCTCCGGATAATACCTAGGGTGGAACTGGTTCATATTTTTGGTCCGCCGGGTCCGACTGGTGATCTGCATAGCGGAGATTTTCAAGTCCGCATCATTGGCACCTATCAGCTGATCGACAATATGGGGACAATAATACATGATGATCCTTTGAACCAAATCTTCTCTTTCTCCAATAAGCCTGACGTCAAGTCCTATTCCTACGATATGACCATGGTCAATCCAACTGATCCGTCGACCATTGTGTACGAAGAGACGAGATCAGATGATATTGACGGCGCAACGTTTAATCTCCATATCACTCAAGTCATCATGATCTCCGGAACAGTGAACAATGAAGATCAGATCAAGGATTATGGTTTCTGGGCAGGTGATGTAACGACCAGCATCATGGCGACTACGACGCCGCATCAAACACAATACGCTTCTTTGGAAGTCGCAGACCCGCGCTTCAATCACCGTAGTGACAGTTGGGCATGGTATGGCGGTGGTACGGTATTCTCACCCAACATCGCGCATCACACCATTTTCACAAACAACTCAAATTTTAATCCTCAGAATGACGGCACAAATACGACTAAGGATATCGAAACCTTCACCGGTCTTGCCTTAAACAGCACTTTTTCCACGGCTTTTATCCGCAATGCACCGATGGAAAGCCTTTGGGAGCTCGGTGCCATTCATCGGGGCGCCCCCTGGCAGACCTTGAACCTGCGAAGCTTCGGCACGACTGGGAATTATGCCGACGGCGATGCGATGATTCTTGATCAGGTCAAGATCGGCCCGGTGAAATTCAGCCGCGGCAAGTATAATGCCAATGCCATTAATCCGGAAGTATGCAATGAATTGCTCTCCGGAATCCATCTGATGTCCCCATATGATGATGTTACGACTTGGAATCCCACCCCCCCAACGCTTCCGGGCACTATTACCTGGAAACCTGTCAGCGAATTCCGCGGGCAGATTGCCAATACCCTTGCTGCATGGGGCGGAACTACGGATCAGCGCATTGAAGCCTGGATCGGACGTACCGCCAACCTGCTCAGCACACGAAATGACTGCTATACGATTTTTGTAGTTGCTCAAGCCATGCAGGAATTACCAGGAATCGATGCAACAAACTTCAGTGCTGTCAGGGACAGTGTTATCAACCCAACGGCTTATAACGTTTCCGGAACAGACCGGTATTGCAGCATTCTGGCCACGCAGATTCTGAGAGCACACTTGGTGCGTGATGCCTGGCGCAATACCTATCAGATTGTGCAGCAGCGTTATCTGGAGTAATCAATGATGAAAAAGAATCTTCTTTTAATACTGTTGCTTCTCTGTGGGCTGCCGGGTTTTGGACAGGAAACTGAGAAATTAATGGATAAGCTGAACAGGGGGCAGAAGAAACATTTTCTGCTTTTCTGTCAAATCCAGATGGCGACAAAAGACGGTAAGGCAGACCACCAGAAAGTCTTTGAAGCTTATGTTTCAGTGATTGCAGAATCCTGTAAAGTCACTCAGCCGCAATACCAAAAGATAGCTGATAATTTGCAGGAGAGAGCCGACAAAGCTCTGATGAATGGCAGGAATGAAATTGCAGAACGAGTTGGCAAAGTCGCCAAGATATATACCGACATGAGCCAGTCACAACTGAATATCATGAAGGCCTACGAAGACAAAAATACGGAAGCAACGCACCAGACTTTGAGTCAGATGCAGGCTCTTGAAACGCTAATGAATAACAACCGCCTGAAAACCCTGGAGCGGGATTGGCTCTTTCCCGCCGAGGCAGAACAATTCCTACTGCAGAGCCTAGGCAGCAAAAAGTGAATGGAAACAGGTTCAGAGCATGAGAACATACCGTCAATGCAAATCTTTCAGTCTCATTGAATTGCTTTCGGTGATAGGCATCATTGCCATAGTGGCAACTATCATCCTGGGTGGTATGAACTATGCCGGGAAGCGTGCCGACGAGGCAAAAACAATCTCTCTGATGACTCAACTCGAGATGGCTCTTGACGCCTTCAAGCAAGACCGGGGATACTATCCGCCAATGGCATCAGCAGTCACGGTCGAATTTCTTACGGTCAGTAACAAGTTAACTCTGCAACTTGGTGGAGCCTCCGGGCAATACGAATTTGTACACAGCTCCACTCAACGCCCGTATCTGGAGCTGGGCTGGGTTACAAATACCGCCCAACCCTACATCGATGCTTGGGGCAATGCATTTCAGTATAGCTGCCCAGGTACGAATAATACCGCTTCATATGATCTCTGGTCAGAGGGAGCAAGCAGCTCCGCTGATGATGACATTTGCAACTGGAAACGCCGTCAATAACCCCGAGCTTTGTGATGAACTTGGAGAGCTGCCGCCTAGACCCAAAGTTTTCCGTGGAAAACTTGGGTAGACCGACACCATAAGCGTTAAGTTGTTTTCATTTCTTGATCAATCTTCGTAGAACACGAGTTCTAGCACAAATGGGAGGAGGGAAATGCTCCTAGGCAACGGATTGTGTTCATGGAGAAACAACCTCGAAAAGGTGGCGCCATGAGTAACACCAGGTGAAGCAAAGCGGAATCTGGGACATGGCATCCCCACTACCATCAAAGCCTCGGAGAGGCGGCACATAAAGGAAGCCCCGCCCAAAAGATAATGCCTTGTAAAGGCACTACTCACAGGCAACTGGCCATACGCTACATCAAACTGATTTTTGTGATGCATCTTCCATCTAACAAGGAGATAAGTTTTATGCGTTCATTTAGATTCACTTTAGTTGAGCTGCTGATCGTTATCGGCATTATCGCCATCCTTGCCGGCATATTGCTGCCGGTAGTCAGCGGAGCGGCAAAACGCGCCGACATGACCAAGGCAAAAGCCGAAATCACTACCCTCATTAATGCCATCAAGCAATTTGAAAGTACATACGGGCATCTGCCGCTACCAAATGGATATACGGGAACCGCAGCCCTTACTGACGTGGAATATAAAGATTTCATTCTCATGCTGCAGGCGGAAAAAAACTCTAGCGGCAACTATGATTATGCTTCCTATAACAATTCTAATCCTAATACCCGGAAAACCCGTTTTTTAGATGTCGTAGGCAATACGCCAGGACAATTCATGGACCCATGGGGTGGAAACTACTTGGTCTATATGGATCATAATTACGATGGTAAAATAGATGCTGGCACCATTGCGTCAGGCGACAAAATCGAAAACGGCAGTACCGGTGGCAGTTCTCCTACATTGACACATTTTGACGGCGAACTGTACTATAGCATCATCATTTGGTCCAAGGGTGCTGATGATGGCAGCTCGGTCAAAGCTGTTCGCAACGACAACGTTTACTCTTTCCCGGTGGTCTGGGATCGAGGCAGCAATTCTTATACAATCACTCAATAATTCATAGAGAGGACACATGCCATGAAACGTCAATTTACCTTAGTTGAGCTGCTGGTAGTGATCGGCATTATCGCCATACTGGGTGCCCTGCTCCTGCCAGTGTTGAGCAAATCACGTGACAAGGCCATCCAAGCCGAATGTGCCAATAACATGAAGCAATTAGCTTTAGCGGAAGCCGCATACGCAGCCGACAACGATAATTTGTTTTTGGGCGGTGTGCCCGACACGATCTCCAAAAGCTGGGTCGCCGCCTTATATAGCTATGTTAACGAACCCAAGGTCTTTGTTTGTGACGCCGATGAATATGACGACAAAACTGAAGATTACGGAGATCATGGCGGCGTACTTACGGTCAGCTATTTAAACAATGCCGGTTTGCCGGCGAACAAAAAACGCTATATTGCGGAACGCCCGGCAGCAATAGCAACTTACGGTCCAAGGATGCATGAAGTGTCTGACAACCTGTCAACTTGGCCTAATGGCTATGCGGCAGAAGGCACAATGAAATGGAAATATTTTGATGATTTCGATAACGATACTTGTCGACACGATCAAGTATCCAACTTCGCTTTTCTTGATGGGCACGTAGCAAGCCAAACCGTTGAAATCTTCAAAGCCAATAACAGCGACTCAGACCTAACAAAGCGTACTTGGGCAAAGCTTAATTAACCCCGCCCAAAACCCCACGTTGCTTTTTTGACCTGTGCATCACTTGAGACGGAACACTTGGCGCAAACCAATGACTGCAAACCGTTTTTAACCACGGGAAACACCGAAAACTTAGTGTGGGCTATGCTCACAACCCAGTTGAGAAATTCAATCCGCAGATTTACGCAGATTAGCTCAGATTTTCCAGGGCGCAGACTTCTCAGGGGAAAGGCAGATTTTTAAAGTGCGCCCTAAGAAATCTGCGGCATCTATATGTTGTATTTCAGCCTAAAAGATGTTCAGCCTAAGTTCATTGCGCTGTAAGTGCCCCCTCATGCCTGGCCCCACTGGGGATCAACTATGCCTTTTTACTTCTTATAATGTCAGCTACCAATATATATTTATTCAGCGGCAATGATGCCAGCCGCATAAGCTCGGAGGCCGAAAAACTGGTCTTGCAGCTTGTCGGCCCGGAGCCAGACCCTTTTTCCTGTGATATCATACAGGAAAGCGAAGGTGGTACTTCCACCCAGGAGCTCCTGCGCCGACTTTTGCGTTCGCTGGACTCACCATCCTTCATGGGCGGCCAAAAACTGGTCTGGCTAAAGAATTACGGTGATTTTGGCTCAGAACCTGCTGCCTCCGCCAAGAGCAAAAAGGGTACGGAAGACCCCATGCGCGAACTGGCACGACGCATACAGGAAGGACTGCCCGCCGATGTGATTCTTGTAATGAATGGCCCGGGCATAGATAGACGCAAAGCACTGGCTAAAGCCTGCGACGAAAAAGGCGAAGTGCGCATCTATAACGTACCTGACTTAAGCCGGAGTGGCGGCCTGGCTGAAATGGGGCGCATCATACGGGAAAACGCAGCCGAAAAAGGTCTCAAATTGAGCCGTGGTGCCGAAGATGCCTTGCTGGAAGCCCTGGGAGGAGATACCTCCCTGCTGGATGGCGAATTGGAAAAAATACGCTGCTATATGGGCGATGACACTCAGGCAGTCAGCCGGGAAACCGTGCAGGAGCTTTGCGCCGGTCAGGCAGAAAAGCAGGTCTGGGCCCTGAGTGACGCCCTGGGCAAACAAAGCCTGAACGAGGCTCTGACAACCAGCGCCAATATTATCGCGCTTAGTAGAAACCCGGACAGTAGTGCGCGTGGCCTGATCTACAATGGTGTCACTTTCTTCAGGGAAGCGCTGAAAATGCGGCTGTTCATGGCAGAACGCAATCTGCGTGACGCTAATGCAGTGAAATACCTGTTGGAAAGCAATCCGGAACTGCGTAAGAATGCCGACAGGGGCGACGTAGAGTCTATGCATCCCTATCGTGCCATGGTAGTCGCCGGGCATGCGCTAAAATATACGCCGTCTCAGATGATAAAGGCAATGCGCATCCTGCGTGATGCGCTTTGGCAATGTAGCAGCTCAAAAATTACACCGCAACAGGCTCTGGAAAATGCTATATTAAGCATATTGAATTAGCAACGAGCTACTGCTGCGCGTTATAAAAATCTGCGCTCATCTGCGTAATCTGTGGATAAAACAAATTAAAATCTTTCCGAAAAAACTTAGAAGATAGTAATAATATGGCTTTTCAAGAACTCACATTAGCTCAGGCCTCCAAGCTGTTAGGCTGCAAGCCCGAATTTCTCCGTCAGCAGGCCACTCAGCATGGTTTGCCGCACCGCATGCAGGGTGATGAGATGCTTTTCGACCAGGAAGAGCTGCTCAATTGGAGTTCCGTGCATCTACTTGAGGCCAGACAGGAGCACAAGCAGGAGAAAATACTGTGTGATACCGCACAGCCTGCCTGTCTATTACCCAGCTGCTACTGCCAGCTAGCCTGTGTTAGTACCAGCCTGCCGGGGCGCAGCAAAAGCGCCATACTGAAACATCTCACCGAATTGGCGGCACAAAGCGGCTTTCTTTACGACCAAAGCGAATTTCTGGAGTCGCTGCGGCAGCGCGAAGAACAGGCTTCTACCGCACTGCCCGGCGGCGTTGCCTTTGTACACCCATGCAGCCGCGATGAATTTCTTTTCGAGGAATCTTTTATCTGCCTGGCCAAATCGGAGCAGCCTATATATTTCGGCGAAGCCGACGGCAAAACCAGCGATATCTTCTTTGTTATCGCTTGTCGAGATGAACTGCACCTGCCCATATTGGGCTGCCTGGGACGCCTGGTCAGTGAAGGCGATCTGCTTGAACAACTGCGAGAGGCAGAAAGCGCTGAAGAAATGCTGCAAGCACTCAAAAATGCCGAAAATAGCCCGGCATGCAAAAAATGCCGAAAAAATTGCTAATAGAAAAACCGTATGAAAAACACAGCCAGCCGCCTTGGCGTTCTTGGCGTCTTGGCGCTTAGTCCTGCTTCATTGAACTGCCAAGAGCGCCAAGTATAGAAGAAAATAGCCAAAGTTAAAATTCTGTGCCGGCCAGGCACGACACCCATTCACACTTTCCAATGCCTGTGTCCCCCATTAATATCCGGCCCGATGTGCTACATGTCTGCGAGGCCTGTGCCGGCGGCGTACGGCGGCATCTGGAGCTGGTTTTGCCTGCCCTGCACAAACGCGGGCTCAAACAAGGCTTGTTTGCATTTTCGGCACGGGCTGACAGCGATTTTATGCTCTTGTTAGAGCAGCTGCAAGACTTGGATTGTGCTGTAGATTACCTGGACCTGCACCCCGCATTGAGCTTGTCCGGGTTATTCAATGCAGCCCGGTGCTTGCAAGCCATGATCGATGAGTTGCAGCCACGCACCCTGCATCTGCATTCCGGCTGGGCCGGAATTTTGGGACGCTTACCCTTATTTGGCATTAGACATAAATGCAAGTTATATGCGCCACACGCCTTTGGCTGGCAGAGCAAAAGCCTCTGGGCCAGCCTGCTAAAACCCAGGCTGGAAAAATATTTAAGCCGGCATACCCAAGCCTATATCCTGGTAGGCCAGGAAGAACTGCGCGAAGCTGCATCGCTAGGCATAAATAACGACAAACTCTTTCTGGCTGAAAATGGCTTGCCGGCAGACTTCGCTGCCAGCCTCTGGCGGCGTCAAAAAGCGAGACAGGCGCTAGCCATCCCTGAAGATGAATGCGCCGTATTGATTCCCTGCCGCCTGGCCTGGCAAAAGGGGCTGGACCTGCTGTTGCCAGCCCTGGCACAAAACAATATGACGGAACTTGAACTGAATTTCCATATCTGTGGCGATGGCCCGGAAAAAGACGCACTGGCAAAACTGGCAAAGAAGCTGAATCTGCAAGAAAAAATCCACTTTCGTGGAAACCTGCCTGGACTATGGCAAAAACTGCGTGCTTTTGACGGCGCCATACTGCCGTCACGCTACGAAGGACGTTCATACGCACTGCTGGAATGCATGGCCGCAAAAATGCCGTTGCTGTGCAGCGATATACCGGCAAATATGCTGAGCGCAGAGGTGCTGAGTTTCAAAGCCGGCGACCAGGAATCGCTAGGCCGAGGCCTGACTGAACTGCAAAGCAAGCTCGGTCAGGTGATAAACTACGAGCCCCAAACAAGCCTGGAAGAGCAAACCGAGCAGCTGATCTCAGCGTATGAGACGGCAGCAGGTACATAGCCCCGCCCAAAAAGGGTTCCGAGCGCATTTTTCCCGCAGATTATGCAAATTACACAGGTGAATACGGATTTCTGTGTCTTTCGTGCTAAAAAATCCCTGTCACCCGGGTTCACGCCGATGCCTTATGGACACAAAAATTTTCGGGGCTTTTTTTGCGTTAGTCTGCGTCACCTGCAGACGAATAAGACCTATATTAATATACGAAAACAACGAACCGCAACGACGTGGTGGATGATAACGACAGACTATGACAGAACAGTGGGTTATGGAAAAAAAGACACCTTATCAGGTATTGGTCAGTGGACATCGTAATCCGGATATTGACAGTTTGGTGTCGGCAGTGGCAGTCGCTGAATTGCGGCGACGACAAGGCCAGACGAACATAACGGCGCTATGCCCTGGAGTCTTGCCGGAGCGGGCGCGACATTTGTTCAAGCGTTTTGGCATCGAGCCGCCGCAGAGCCGTAACGACGTCTACACTCGAGTGCGGGATATTATGACACCGGCCACGCCGATCAGCGCTGGCACGACCCTGTTTGACGCCGTTGGCAAACTCCGCGAGTCAAGCCGACATCAACTGCCGGTTGTCGCCGAGGATGGTCGATTCTTGGGCATGCTCAGCGGCCTGGCGCTGCTCTCAAACTTGCTGGATATTGGCAACGACGCCGGCCGAGGCCTGACCGGACGCCGCATCCATAGCTCCATCCAGCTGATCCAGCAGGTCCTGGAAGCTGAGGTGCTTACAGCTGACGACGCCGACAAAACGCAGGACTTCCAAGTTTATGTCGCAGCCATGAATCTGGACAGCTTTACCGAGCATCTGCCGAACACAGCCAACCACGAACTGGCAGTCATCGTCGGCGACCGGCCGGAAATCCATTTGCGGGTGCTGCACCGGCGGATGCGCTTGATGATCGTAACGGGCAATCGTCCGGTGGATCCGTTGATTGTCGAAGCGGCGGCACGCGATAAGGTGTCCATATTGCTAACGAGTTTTGATTCGGCGACGGTGATCCGGCGGCTGAAATTCAGCGTGCCGGTCGAATTCAGCCGTTTTCCAGAGAACCAGTTGTGTTTGTCGCCGCGTGATCGCCTGCGCGATGTGCGCAACCATGTGTTGAACAGCGTTGATGATTTGGTGCCGGTGGTGGACGAGGTGGGTATGTTGAGAGGCGTGGTGCTGAAGAACGCCTTTGATCAGCCGCCGCCTTTCCGCATGATTTTGGTTGACCACAATGAAATTGAACAGAGCCTGCCGGGTGTCGAAGAAATACCGGTGATTGAGGTAGTTGATCACCACCGTATCGGCATGCCGCCGACAGCGGCGCCAATACGCTTCACGGCTGATGTGGTGGGCAGCACTTGCACCTTGGTGGCGATGATGTTCCGCAGTGCCGGCGAGAGTCTGTCAGCGGGACTGGCGGGACTGCTGTTGGGCGGAATTATCTCCGACACACTGCTGCTGCGCTCACCCACGACTGCCGACCTCGACCGGCGCATGTGCGAATGGCTGACCAAAATCGCCGGCGTACAGCCCGAGGAGTTAATGGATGAACTGCTGCGGATTGATTCACCCCTGGCCGCCAAGCCCGCGCATGATGTCATCCATGGCGACCGCAAAGACTACAGCGATGGTCGTTTCCGCTTCTCCTTGGCGCAAGTGGAAGAGAGCAACATGGAACTGCTGCGACAGCGACGGGACGAGTTGCTGACTGAGATGAAGAAGCTCCTTGACGAAGAGCAGCTCGACTTTGTCGGCCTGCTGGTGACAGACGCGGTACGGGAGACATCCGAACTGCTGATCATCGGTTGTGGAGAGCTGATTCGCAATCTGCCCTATGCGGCGGTAGCTGAGAATCTCTTTGTGCTGCCGGGCGTTCTCAGCCGCAAAAAGCAACTTTTGCCACAGATACTGGCCATTACGGCGGTTCTGCAAGACCAGCGCTGAAAAAGGCTGCGGAGGAGCCTCACACGAATGTGCGAAGACAAAATATAAGAGCGGCCTATGAAAATCCGCGCAATCTGCGGATTCTGCGGATTCATACTTGATTCCTTGTTGTTGGCCTCGGCTACGTCCTTCGACTTTGGCGTCATGTTATTCATTCGCAATTTATGTCTTCCGTATTATATTATTGGTTTGATTGCAGTTCACCTTGAGGTCATTACATGAACGAAGAATATCTTTCCAGTGCCCGTGCCAAGGTACGTGATGTACGCCTTTTCATCAACGGCGTCGCCAAGCGCGCCAGTCAGCTTTCCAAAGGCAACCGCCGCTTAGTGCCCACCTTGCCGGATGATGATCGTTCCAACCTGGACATCGCCCTACTCGAGGTCGCAGAAGGCAAGGTCATCATCAAGGCCGAAGACGAAAAATAAGGATTCGCACAAGCTCAGAGCTTTAGCGCAACCAGCTCGATTTATATTTTGGAGCAAAGATTTGAAGTCTTATATGCTTCAGGCACAGCTAGCTTGAATGCCGGGCTGTTGCATTTATGGTCTTTCACCTGGCCAAAGAAGCCAGGTTTTTCTTTTTGTGTGTAATTTTCGGGTAGCCGGCCCGAGCCGTCTTTTTTATCAATTTTGCTCGAGCGGATTATTACCGCTATGCCTTTCCCTGTTTTTTGGTCGCCGTCATGCTTAATGCGCCCAGTCAGATACCCGCCGCCAGCGTCAGCAAAGCACCTGCCCTTACCAAGAACCAGCGTTTTTATGCTTTGTTTGTATTTTCCTTGGCCGTGCTGATTTACTTTATTGTCAATATTCAGCGTGTAGCCATACCCGGGCAGATCTTCAATGAGTTGCAGAGCGATCTGCGCATATCGGCCACAGCAGTAGCCACCTTGGGCGCAACCTTCATGTATGTCTATGCAGCTACGCAGCTGCTGGTAGGCTTGCTGGTGGATAAGTACGGCGGCATGCGTGTAATGTTTTGCGGCAGCATCCTGATGAGTATAGGCTCCATATTATTTCCGCTCTCGAGGAGCTTGAGTGCACTGATGCTCAGTCGCATGCTGGTAGGCCTGGGCTGCGGCGCAGCATACCTGAGCATAGTAAAAGAATCGGACCGACTTTTTAGCCATAATTTCACCCAAGTGATGGGGCTGGTGATCTCGCTGGGCTACTTTGGCGGAGTGCTGGGCACCCTGCCCTTGGCTAAGACGGTAGGATGGATAGGCTGGCGTCCAACCCTGATGTTGATCGCACTGGTGACCGCAATCACAACAGCTATCATCGCCCTGATCTGGCGACGCTGCCCTAAGCCGGAACCCATGGAAGACAAAATCAGCCTGAAACCATATCTGCATGGCTTCCGAATACGTACCAACCTGATCAATATGAGTTCATACGCAGTTAACTTCGCTATCTATTACGTCATACTGACTGTATTCGGGCGAAAATTTCTCGAGGACATCGCCGGACTAAGCCCAGATGCAGCATCTTTCAGCTGCACCATGATGGTGGTGCTATCCGCGCTTTTGAATCAATTTATCGGAGTACTCTGCGGCTATACCGGCAATTTGCGCCAACCATATTATCGCACCTTGAATCTCTTTCCGCTTATCGCATGCAGCATGCTGGTTTTTGGACTGCTTTGCAAGGGCAATACACCGGGCTGGGGAGGTTTCTTTGTTACCGCTTTCATTATTATCAGCCTGACTTCCGGTTTCTCCCCTATCACCAATGCCCTGGCGCGAGAAACCAATCCACCAAATCGTACCGGTGTAGCGGTGGGAATTGCTAATTTCGCAGCATATATTATGGTGGCGTTGCTGGGTAGCGTGTCAGGTCTGGTGCTGGACCTTTTCAAGGGCAAAGCAATTGAGACTGCGGGCAGATTGATTTATCCGGATACAGCCTATCTCTGTCTGTACAGCTTGTTTTTCGTGATCAGCATCTTTACTTTTCGCATCTCACTTGCCTATCCGGAAACTGCCGGGCGCAACATCTATGCCGGGCGTATCCGGATGCAGCAACTCACCCGCTTTATCAAGTTGAAGCTTTACGAATAACCAGACAGCTATAAAGCAAAACAACAAGGCAGGGAATGTGTTCATGGATGATGTACCGGACAAAACAGAGGACATTGAACTGGGCAGTTGCCTGGTCATAGGTGGGGGCGGTTTTCTAGGCAGTCACATCGTACAGCAGCTGGTTAATAAAGCGCAAAAAGTTACTGTGTTTGGACGAAGCGAATATCCGCAGCTGAAAGCGCAAGGCTTGAACTGCCTGCGAGGCGACATAGTCAATCAAGGCGAAATTATTGCCGCTTGCCGAGGCATGGACACGGTTTTTCATACTGCTTCGCTAAGCTATATGTGGGGTCGCCGTGACCTGATCTATCAAGTCAATGTGGAAGGCTGCGCCAATGTTATCAAAGCCTGCCGAGAAAACTGCGTGCGCCGCCTGGTCTATACCAGCTCGCCCAGCGTAGTCATAGGGGATGAAAGCATAATCAATGGCGATGAAAGCCTGTCCTACCCTAAACAGTATAACGCTGATTACCCCCACAGCAAGAGCTTGGCCGAGCAACTGGTACTGGCCGCCAATAATAAGCTCGAAAACAAACCGCAAGCCTGCCCTGAGCCACTGCTTACTTGTGCTATACGACCGCATCTTATCCTGGGACCGGGAGACCCGCATATATTGCCGCGTGTGCGGCGTGCCGCCGAAAAACGACGGCTGCGCCAGATCGGCGACGGCCGCAACCAAATCACTATTACACAAGTGGACAATGCAGCACATGCACATATTTTAGCAGCGCAAGAGCTTGCTGGACAAAAGCGCTGCGCCGGAAAAGCCTACTTTGTAGGCGACAGCGAGCCTATCTATCTCTGGCCTTGGCTAAATGAACTGCTGGCACTCTGGGGTCTGCCACAAGTCACAAAACGGGTCTCCTGGGGTCTGAGCCGCAGCTTGGCCCTGCTATCAGAGGCGCTGCATCATTTCATGCCCTGGCTGGGCGAGCCCTTTATGACTACATTTGTGGTTGATCAACTGGCGCGCTCGCATTCCTTCTCGCATCAGGCCGCCAGCAGAGACTTCGGCTATCAGCCCATAGTATCCCCAGAAGAGGCGCTGCAAAAGCTGGCACAATGGAAATAAGGGCTTGTGTGGCAGCAGCACAGAACTGGGAACTGGCACCTCCGTAGGACTGACAGCAATAATATAGAACGGGCCGGCTACAGGAATAGCACCGCTCAAGACTCTTACCCTGTTTGTGGTATCGCTTATTCATCTGACAGTTTGAGGAGTCTTGGAGGTTGGAGCAGGCCTGACGGTGCTCGATATGCTTCGAGTTGATTGGCCAAGGTATTATGGACTCGAATCTGCAAGCGCTGTTTTCCCTGCCATTCGCCCAAGTCGAAATGATAGGGTGCCCAGATGCGGCGCCGGATGGGCTGATCTTGCCAGAGGACTTCGCAGATACCGGCGGCTTCGGGTAATTCGAGGCGGACATTGGGGCAGTCCAGCTCGGCTTCCAGGTCATAAGTCACTGTTCCGGAATAGAACGGGGCGCCCTGATTGGCCCAGGAGCCGGGCTGCAGCAGGTTTTTACGCGGGGAAAGCTGCAACGTAAAGCTTTCCGGCTCAAATAACTCTAAATGATAGAACTTAAATACAGAACGGTAGAAATCCTGCTGCGTTGCCAAATGCAGCTCGAAGTCACCGCATAAATAGACCGGTTCGGAAAATTCTATGGACTCAGGGATGGCCAGGGTATATGTCCCGGCGCCGCCGGAGATAGTATAACGCCAGTATTGATCGTCAAATATCTTTACGGGTTCGCCGTCTTCAAGCGGCTGCTGATTCAGCAGCACCGCTCCGCGCAAGGCAGCAGGCACTTGAATGCTCAGCTCCTTAATATCCGCATTATTGCTCCAGCAACAGCTTTTACGCAACGGTATCAGGTTTGGGCTTTCCCAGTGCACCCGCAGCGCCCCCTTGAATTCATGCAGAACCGGCATTGTCACCGGTTCCCGGTATTGCTCCCAGGGGCCGCCCAGGACTGCCATTTCGCCCGGGTACAATTCCAGCTCGTAATTTTTGCCGTCAAAGGGGATGCTTCCACGCCAGAGAGTGTCGCCCCAGACATTGCCGAGCAGAAGGAATTTGCTGCCGTCGGTCAGGCGTCTTGGCATAAAGGCGAGCACATCACTGCTGAACGGGGCTTCAGGAAGACTGCCGTGTTCCGGTGCGAAAGCATCGATGCAATGAGGAAATTTTACCGCTTCGGAAGAGTCGGCAATGACATATCCTCGAAGCTGACGATTAAGCTGGTCACAAAGCTCAAAAAAGGCACTGGTGTCGGTTTTTCCGTCCCAGATTTGCTCGGTAGGATCAAGCACAGCCAGTTCCGCGATGTAGTCTCCCTGACTTGCCACCTGGCAGAAATGCGCCAGCCAATCATTGAATTCACGCAGACCATGCCGCAGACTGCCGTGCAAAAATTCCGGCGGGGCAAAATATTTGGTTTGACCATGCACGCGATGATGCACCGCATGCGGCACAAAAAAGTTGATGCCCTGTAATATCTGCCAAGTAGCAATCTGTCTCAGCCAAGTATAATTTGCCCCCCAGTTTGTAGCAGCAAACGCTTCGCAGAGCGCCCGTTTTTTACCCTGCAAAAAAGCGGCACTGGCGGCATATTTGGCGCGCAGGTCGAATTTACTGACGTTGAATTCCGGATTATGAAGCTTACGGTCATTGCCACCAAAGCTGACCTTTGGGCAGAACAACCTTGAATCATAGTGCGTTCCGCCGTCAAGAGCAAACAATTCATGGTCGGTTCCCGGGATATCGGCATGCTGAAGCAGGTTCAGGGGGCGACCTTCGGTAAATATCGAGCTGCGCGGGCATTCCTGCCAGCTAAATGGACCGGTATCGGAAGTATGGAAAGAATATTTCAGCCCATGTTTGCGGCACCACTGATAATTGTTGGCAAACCACTGCTGATACAGATCGCCAGCCAGCTGCCAATAGTCACGGCGAGCTTGCGTAGCTTCTCCCTTTAACAATGCCGACAGATGCGGCTCGATTGCATACCCGAAACGGCGCCGGAATTTTTCGCTAAAATGCCGCGACCAAGGGAAATACTGCCGTCCGCCCAAGATTTTTGTGGTCTGGAAATTGCATCTGCGATTGTCGGCATCGGAGAAGAAACCGGTGAATCCATTGCCAAAATATTTTCCCAGTCTTTTCCGATATTCTTCATAGACCAATTCGACAAACAGCTGCGAGCTTTCTTTTTCTTCGAAAGCCGGAAATCCCCAATCGGCTTTCCGCACCGAAACGCGCCCGTCGTCTTCGAGCCAGAGATATTGCTGATACAAATCCGGCTGCCGTCTTTCAATGCGACCAGCCGCATCGCCCGGCGGGAAATCAAAGCCGTCATTGACCCAGAACTGCAAATCAAGTTCACGGGCTGCCAGCAGAAAGTTTTCAGTTACTTCAAACCAAAAATCCTCAAGATACTCCTCTGCCGAAAAACCGGTAGGAGGTTTATTGAAGAAAACCAATCCGCCAAAGCCGCCATCCTTCAGAGCCTGCATCGCTTCACGCGCTGCTTTTCTATCCAATTCCTTGGGATCCGTCGTATTGATGAAATAAAAAGGTACCGGACGGAAATCATTTAAGTGCACAGTCATTCTTCATACACCGAACTGCGGTGTCCCCTTTTCTGAAATCATTTGTTTGTATGCGAATAATACACTATGATTTTTTTTTGCAGAAAGTCAAGCAATAAAAGTGATATTTAGGTTGCCTGTAACTGGAAAAATAATGCCTCAGTCTTCCCGTAGCATTTCTAAAGCATTGGTTTAACGTGGCAATACATGGGACCTATGGAGCCAACACTCTTCTTTTAACGCTTTGTAATAACATCGGCGACGCCATGCCGTAAAGTCGCCTTGGCGTTCTTGGCATCTTGGCGTCTTGGCGGTTAAATGAAGAAGCATTAACCGCCAAGAACGCCGAGGACGCCAAGCAATTAAGCCAGCACTACAGAAGAATGACACATTACCTGGAAAAGTTAAACGCACGCTTTTTGTGCGTTTAATTCTGCAAATTGCAAGTGGAACATTTTTTGTTGCCAGTACTTGACAATGCCCTATTTATGCTTATAATATGGTTAATGCTTATAATCTCCATATTAATAAATCTTGTTTGTATTGTAGGCAAAAGGCTTGTGTGGTTTTTTGGTAAAAAACCTTTACAAATCGAGCTTTACCGACAGGCAGGCATGATTTTCTATACAAGGCTTTCTGGTTGTCATAATTAATAAAAGCACAGATAATGGGGTCATCAAAAACGAAGCATACACAAACAAGAGGGCATAAAATGCGTAAGGTTTTCACATTAATCGAGTTACTAGTTGTCATTGCGATTATTGCTATTTTAGCAGCCATGCTATTGCCGGCATTAAATAAAGCCCGGGACAAGGCACGCGGCGTCACTTGCCAAAATCAGATAAAGCATGCTATCATGTTCTGGATGATGTACTCAATGGATAATGATGAGGCTATTATTCCCAGCTATTACAAAATTTCGGTGAGCACTCCTGGCTCATTCCAGGAATATTATGCGCGGTATAATGGCGCTCCAAATGCTAGCGGCGATGCCTTTACCTATACCAAGTTGCTGCATTGTCCTTGCGATGCAACAACAAGTATCGTTACCTCCCGTGCTGGTGTTGGTGCAGTGTATCTGGACTATTATAACGTCTACGCAAGTTATGGATATAACTTTTTCCTGGGTGGGAACAATTCGGACCCCTGGTGGAATGGCGCAAGGCAAGCAGTTACCCTTACAGCCCTGAAGGGCAATACATCCCGGATTGTCGTACTGGGGGATTCCTGGTGCCAGGTGGCGACACACAGCGTAAACAAAGCGCGGATTGTCAGCGCTATTGATTATTCTGTAGGGACTTTTGGAGCCCATGGCAAAAATGGAAATTTTGCTTTTGCCGATGGAAGCATACGGGCGTCAAATGTTGTTGAATATTACGAGTATGATAAATCTAAATATACTCTTGACGTCTGGAATACCACATCTGCTCTCGATACAGTTACCCGCTAAGCGGGCGCTTCATTTACGGGACGGGGTTTTTATATAACTTTTTTCTCTCAAAAATCATTCTTTTCAAAGCAATCAATAGGAGTTGATTTTATGAGTTATAAGATTTTGACTGTTGTGTTAGGGGTCTTGGTGCCTTGCATACCCCTGCCTGGCTCCGCTCTGGTGCTTGAAGAAGGAAAGACAGTGCCGGTTGTGCAACCGGTTCAGGCAACCCCAGCTGAGAAAACAGCCTGCCAGGAATTAAGTGAATATCTTCATAAACTGACAGGTGGGAGTTACCCAATAATCCGTGAAGACGAGATCAACGGCATGCCTGCTATTTTCGTCGGAAATACAGACTTTGCCAGAGGGCAAGGGATCGACCAGCAGTCTCTGAATCGCGAAGAGTGGGTGATGCGCAACACAGGGAAAAATCTGATTCTGGCAGGCGGTTACCCCAGGGGAGCCTATTATTCAGTTATTGAATTTTTGGAACGCCAAGGCGTTGTCTGGCCTGATGAATTGACAGAGCATGTCCCGCCCAAGCGTCCAATCGTGATTGAAAATCTTTCGGTGCAGGGAGAACCTGGCATTGCATTTCGTCGAATTACGCTGGGAATGAGCACGTTCAATGAGACATCGAGAAGATTTATGGCCCGTTGCCGCCGGAATGACTTGGTGATAACCGAGGACTACGGTTTCGGCGAGGACATGAGCGGCTGCCATACGTTTCATGATTACACTTCTCCTGATTGGCCCGATGAGTACTTCAGCCTCAACGACGGAAAACGCACACGTAGCCGGGATGGTGGCGGACCTGGCCAATTGTGCATGAGTAATCCGGAAATGCAAAAGGCTGTTTTGGCGAAACTTAAGGCGAAAATTGCAGCAGATCGAGAAAGATTGCCGGCGGAACGCTGGCCTCGTATTTATGATGTCAGCCAAAATGACAATGAAGCCTATTGCACTTGCTCAAACTGCCTGGCAATCATGAAGCGCGAGGAAGCCTACAGCGGCGTTTTGCTGGAGTTCATCAATTTTCTGGCAAACGGAGTTGCCCAGGAATACCCGGATGTGTTGATACAGACTTTTGCCTATTGCCACACCTTGCAGCCTCCGAAAAACCTCCGCCCCGTTAAGAATGTATTGATGCGCGTATGCAGAATGGGGGGAGAATTTTCAGTTGGCACAGCAGATACCATGACGCCCATATCCGGCAAGAACAACCGTACCTATGCGAAGATTCTGGCCCGCTGGGCAGAAATTTCCCATCATCTCGCCATCTGGGAATACTGGATCATTTATTACAAGGACTCTTTCCCGTATGTCAACGTGAAGGCAATGGCAGAGGATATCAAGACATACAGCGATTATAAGGTAAATAATATCCTGGCTGAGTGCGAATCCCCTGAATGCACCAGCTTTTCTGCGTTCAAACAGTGGCTGGGATACCAAATGATGGTACATCCCAATGCCTCCCTAAACGAACTGAAAAACCGGTTTTTTCCAGCCTATTACGGTAAAGCAGCTCCGCAAATGCTTTCCTACATGCACTATATGGAAAAACGAATGGATGAAATGGAAAAACCATTGGCGCACGCGGGAACCCTGGCAATTCCATATCTGGATCGAGAGTTTTTTGAAACCGCAAATTCCTTGTTAACCGAAGCGGAAAAGGCTGCAAAAGGCGATGAAAACGCACTCAGCCATATTGCTTATGAGCGTATTCCTGTGGATGCGATTCTGCTTGCCATGCGGGCAAAATTTGTGGAGGCACTGCCTTCCGGCGGTTTGACTGTGGAACAGCTGTTCCGACGTTACAGCAAAAACCTTCTGGCACATGTGGCATATTATTTTAATGATGGCAAGGCATATAATCCAAAGCCTGGAGTCTATGCAAAGTGTCAGGCAGTCCTGGCGGCAAAAGAGCAGGCATATCTTAGTGATGATTTGCAAATACCTGCCGAATATCGTGACAGAGTTGTATTCGATGTCAATTGGAGTTTTGGCAATCCTGATCGTTTTGCTGAAGTCCCTGATGCGCTTTTTGGCAAGGCATTGAAACTCCCTCGAGCAGACAACTATCATCGACTTCCATTGGATGTCGGCATTTACAACAACACAACGAAGAAGAGCGAACTGCTGAAAAATTTTTCAAAGGAGGAACTGGCGCAAGATGAA
Source organism: Oligosphaeraceae bacterium (assembly GCA_012799725.1). Taxonomy (GTDB): domain Bacteria; phylum Verrucomicrobiota; class Lentisphaeria; order Oligosphaerales; family Oligosphaeraceae; genus JAAZIY01. Next base: position 26,823 of record JAAZKR010000046.1, read on the forward strand.
AAATTTCATTATTATTCATTGGGCAGACATAAAATCACCCAGGGAATGATGTGCTGGATTCATTGGTCCTGGCAGGTAAGCCTGAAATTGGATTACGCTTATACTCCGGATTCAGAAGAAAAGCATGAGGTTTTGGTGTCCATGAAAGTTACTGGGGAGCCATACGTGACCGGCTCAAAATCAAAACCTGACATCTTTGTTGATCGCATTCTTATTTTAAAATAACAGGAGAAATGGTGCTGCCATTATAAATTGAAATTATGGAAAATAAAATCACGGGAATCGCCCGTACAAATCGTTTTTGCTGGGATGTATCGACTTTGATGGGCAATATGTCCGGCATTTATCAACTGGCACATCCCGCACAGCTTAGTCCCACAGAATTCGCCCTGTCACTGAATATCCGTGCTTGCGGCGTCACTGCCATAGACTTGGAAATCGGCAATGACCTTTTGATTGCAGATGATCTGCAATCTGGGCAGTATCGCGTCATGCCTTTGGATCGCTATACATTTGGCCCAAACCCATTGACCGGAAAAGAGGTTCTTTTTGCCCACTATCCCAAGAACCTGGCATTTGTCCCCCTCGGCGCCAAACATGCTGATGGAACGCCGCACCCGTATGCAGGAACTGGATTTATTATTGGCCAGATCCTGAGTTTTCCAATCGAGGCACTCGATAAATCAAATTGTTTCGACGGCATTCCCGAAGAGGAAATCTTTTACGGGCTGGAAATAGGACAATGCACCTATGACGGCAAAGATTTCAAAATCAGAGACCTGCAAATACGCAAAATTTCAGACTTTTTGCCGGGCATGGTCATTGGAGGAGGAAGCTTAGGAAGCATCGTTCCGGATGGGGATGATATGCTTATAGCCTTTAATTGCGACAAGGATGTCGGGAAAAAAGAAGTTCGCGGATGCGGGGTGCTCCGTTGGAAAAACAAAAACGGGAATTGGGAAGTACAGGAGTACCTGCCAATTATTGAGCCTGATTATGAGCACTTCCATACAATGAATGGGGTCACGGCAAATTATGTCGAACCCTCATTGGCTCGTGCCTGGGATGGCTCTTTGATATTTACGGCACGCGAAATTGGGCCTGAACCCTTTGGCTATGAAACCAAGGAGGGGAGTCGCTTGACTGTCTGGCATTCAACCGATCAGGGAAAATCCTGGAAAGTCATTATCGAAAAAGAAAACTTCCATACACAAACCCCCCTATCCGTCGGGGTAACCGCAAGTGGTATCCCATATATCGTCGCCAATGAGTTTTGTACCCATAATTCCAAAGGTGAGAGACTGACCTCCATTATTCTTCGGGAAAAACTCCTGGTATGGCCAATAAAGCAGGATTTCAGCGGTCTGGAAGAACCAATCTGCGCCTGCGATGCCCCAGTTGAATTCGGCGAACCGCCAAATCAATCTTTCTGGAGAGTGGATCACCCCATCGGCCTGCCAGTGCGCTTGAAAGACGGTAAATGGCACAGCATTCTCTGCTTCAGAACACTGGAACACCTGGAATGCGACAGCAATGCATTGCCTACTCCATTTACAGGCAGCTATGTCCGTGAAATCTTCTCTACAGGAAATGATTTCCCGCTATGGATTTTTGATTAGTCACCCTGACCAAAGTCAATGTCATAGGCTCAGGAAGTTATCGCTCTTGAACATGCATCCCCGTACTATCAACTTCTTGTTTTTTCGGAAAGATTTTTCTGAAAAGAAAGCTCTAAGCAATTGGCATACAAGCACTTTTATGACTGATCCAAATGATTCAGCGCCTTTACAAGGCGCTGTCTTTTCTTGGGGGATTCCCCACCCCAAGCTAAAACCTGGCGCTAAGCATAGTTAAGCGCCTACGGCGCAAGTTCTTAAGCAGGGCATATGTTCGGTTTCTGATCCTAAAATCTGTGTTCATCTGCATCCATCTGCGGATAAAAATGGGTTGTGGGCGACAACCCACCCTAAGTTTTCCCTGATCGGCCAGAGTCAAGCCTCCTGTATCAGCTCAACAATCAGTCCCAGCAGCTCGACTATGACCTTGTGCTCAAAAACATCGACAACATTTATAAGCAAGGACTTAGTCGTCTGTAGTGCGGCGTATGGAAACTGGAGAATTGCATGGGACGCATGGATGAGACAATGAGACAAAAGGTATCTGCGATTTTAGCTTGCCGGTTCCATGAGCCCCATACGTCCAATACTCTTAACTTAACGCTTTGTAACCACATAGACGACTCAACTCCATAAAGCACGCCAAGCAATTAAGTCAGCGCTACAGAAGAATGACACATTACCTTTATAAGCAACTCGTCAAAGGAAAATTGATCCTCCGAGTTGCAAAACACCAAATCCATGTTAACTTTCCTTTGTATCTGAATCTCTTATTTTATCAGGTGTAGAAAGTTTTTCAAAATAAGGACTCAGACACACTTTGTAAAATATTTTTTCCTGTCGCAAGATTTCGCATTAACTGAATTTAACTTGAGGTCTGTTTACAAATGAAGTATGAAATGAATCAATTTGACGGGGCTTGGTCTGCCATGTCCACCCCTCTTACCCTGGATGGCCGTGTAGATGCAGATGCTCTGCAAAAATTGGTGGAACACCAGCTAAAATTGGGAATCAAAGGGCTGTTTCTCTGCGGCACCGCTGGCGAAGGCCCTTTCCTTTCTGATGCGGAGCGTTTGCGCCTGATCAATCTCACTGTCCGTTTTGCGGCTGGGCGCCTGCCCATTGCCGTGCAAATCACCGACAACTCCGCTGAACGCATGATTGAGAACCTCAATCGCTATCAGGACCTGGGCATTGACATTTCGGTGATTGCACCTCCATTTTTCCAATTGAATGCGACCGACGACTTCATATACGACCTCTATACCCAAGTAATTGAGGCAAGCCAGATTTCTGTTGGCATCTACAACCGTGGCAAGAATTCCAGCGTGCAGATCCCCCCCGAAAACCTGGGACGCATTCTGGATAATCCCAAAGTGTGCCTGGTAAAGGACAGTGCCAGTCAAGAGGACTTCAAGCAGGCGATCCTTGCAGCGAAGGCGCGCCGCAAGGGAACACTTGCCGCCCTCTGCGGCGATGAATTCGCATGTGTGCCCTATCTTCGTGACGGCTATGACGGCGTCCTTTTCGGAGGTGGCTGCTTCAATGGCGCGTACGCAGCGGAAATGCATCGCCTGGTGCGCGCCGGCAAGCCTGAAGAGGCACAGAAGCTTCAGGAGCATCTGAATGAAGTAATGTTCAAGGTCTTCGGCGGCAAGAAAATTGCCTGCTGGCTAGCTGGACAGAAAGAACTGATGCGGCGGCTGGGCGTCTTCAATACAGCTCGTTGCCTGATCAACTATCAGCTGAATGATGAATGCTCCAAGGCCATTGACGAGGTGCTTCGTGACGAAAAAGCCTGGCTCGTACGATAAGTTTTCACGAGCTCATTCAGGCCTCACCTGAATGAGCTCGTGAAAGCAGACAAAGACTATATGTCGATTGTTGAAAATTGCCCTATTGATTATTAAGGAGCTGTGAAAAATTGAGGCAACTGGCCTGGAATCTTTGAGCTGTTTTTCCCCTGTTCTGAAAGGGGCGCACATACGCGACTGATAGAAAAGGGGAAAGGCAGTCAAAATAAACCGGAGGCGCCCTTAATTTTTAAACGAATCCTTGCCCCTCGAATTTCATATTACAACATTTCGCACAATACCCACTATTCAATTTTACAAGAGCTTCATTTTACAAGAGCCTGCTCTTGTAAAATGCAAACTATACTTTATAGCTTCAGTCGAAAACAGAACCATAAACAGGTTTCTCGAAAAGGGATTTCCGAGTTACAAAATAATGCTCCTTAATCTGCGATAATCTGTGCTGTCTGCGGAAAAACTATGGGCATCCTAACGCCAGTGTAGAAAAAATTATTCTTTGTTGTATGCCATGCCGCCAAGCATACAATCACATAAATTAGAGATGATGGGGCTGGAACTGCTCTATTCCTTCCAGTGGGTGTTAATCGTTTTTTGTATTGCAAGCGCGGATCCGTCCGGTCGCTCGATCCTTCCGGGAATACTGTCCGGCAGTTCTGCCTTGAATTGGATTTTCCCGCTGACACGCTGCCATTCTATATTTATTTTTCCATAAATCGTATCATACGATGCGGTCATATTACTCAGAGAAGCGATCGGACGCGGCTTCAAGACGACTTCGCGAAAGCCCGGACGCGAGAAATCGGGCTCGATCCCGGCAGCATACTGCATCATCCAGGCAAAAAGATCGCCATACATGATATGATTGTGCGAATATTTTCCTGCAAAGTCTTCGCATAGAGTGGTTTCGCCGTCACGGACCCATTTGCACCAGCCGGGATATTGATCTTGCGTGAAGACCTTGAATCCGTCATCAGCATATCCATGTTCCGCAAGAACACGGGGGACAAACTTTGCGCCAACAATCCCGAAATCGGCAGTATGAGCATCTTTCCGGACGCTGTCAAGGAGCATTCTAACAGCGTTAGCGGCCTCTTTTCCGTTGCAGAATCCAAACTGCACAGCCAACGCCAGCGCAGTTTTTTCATTGTTGGCATAGGAACCGTTTCCGTTGGAAAATTCTCGGTTGAACGCGTGAAAAACTTGTTCCGCCAGTTCTGAATAACGTTTGACATCTTCTTCATAACCAAAGAGTCTTGCGGCCTCGACAAGCATCTTCAGCTCGTGATAATACCATGCCGTAGTTGGCAGTTCCGGAACGACTGCCCGTTCTGCAAACGGGTGCATCCAGTCACCAAGACCGAACCTGACAAGGTGTCCCTTCGCCAGGCTTTTCGTAAAAGCAAGTGCACGCTTGAAAGGCTCGTAGTTTTCGCGCATGGGAACCGCATCACCGCGGTAGATATAAATGTTGCGCGGTATCCCGAACAGGATGGTATCGAACATGGTGCCGCTGCCCCAGTTGTAGCCCCAGCCAGAGGTCGGAGCCATACCGGGGAGCTGTCCATTCGGGCGCATGCAATCACGAATTGTCCCGAGCCATTCCCGATACGTTTCCTTGCCATCAAAGAAAAAAAGGCCAGTATCTGAAGCAAGCTGTGCATCGTTCATCCAGCCATTCTTTTCACGATGTGGACAATCGGTCGGGATCCCGACAAAATTATTGAGATAGGACCAGTAAGTGCATTGTTTCAGTGCATTCATATCGGGGTCAGAACAGGTGAAATCGCCGACTTGTCTGACATCGCTGTGAATTGCTTGTGCGGTCATTGAAACGAGTTCCGCGTCGCCGCTGATCTCCACCGCCACATAACGAAATCCGTGATAGGTGAAATGCGAGTGCCAGACTTCCGTTGCCCCTCCTTTGAGCGTGTACCTTTCCGTCTGAAATTCGCCGCTTTTGATAAATCGGGCAATATTATCGAGACAAAGTGTTCCATCCGGGTTCAAAACATCACCGTACTGAATTTTGATGCAGCTTCCGGCTTTTCCTCGGACTTCGATCTCGGCACGTCCGGCGAGATTCTGCCCAGCATCCCAAATGCCGCATTCGAGTTTGTGCATGGGAAATGTGCGGGTAACACGGCATGGCGCGGAAGTCTGTTCATATAGAATCCCCCCCGGTCCAGCAGTAATAGTGGCATCTTGCCATGAGGAATCATCAAAGCCGTTCTGATCCCAGCCGGGCATTTCGAGCCGGGCATCATAATATTCCCCGTTACGAAGTGAATCGAATACAATAGGACCATTGGTCGTGACTTTCCAGGTATGATCACTGGCAAGGATCGTTTGCCCGTCCGCAATAAGTTCCGCAATCATTTTTGGATAATCGCGCCAAGTAGCCTTATCGAAATGCCATACTTCGGCTGTTTGGCAGTTATAGAGGCCATTCCCAAGCGTAACGCCAATCGTATTGCGCCCAGAAACAAGATGGCCGCTAACATCGTGCACGAGATATCCTGCATGAGCATCGTACTTTGCCTGTGCTGGCGCCAGCTCGAAGTCACTGACACGGCGACCATTAATCCTGACTTCATGAAAACCAAGTCCGCAAATATAAAGTTTACAGTCTTTAGGCTCCGCTATTTCAAATTCTTTTCGGAAATATGGAGCAGGAAAGTTTTTTGCGTTCCAGTCTACCATGGTTGCGCCAAATGATATCCAGTACGCATGCCAAACTCTTGTATCTGAAAACGACATGACACACAACTCCCAAAAAAGGTCGAAAACAGTTAATAACCTGCTGGTTTTTTAGCATATTATGAGTTAAAAACAAAATTTCGCTCACCAACAAGGTTGTCAATGCCTAAATTTAGGCTGAGTTGTGAAGAAATCAACTCAAACGGTGTTTTTGTCTTGACCGTTGGATGAGCACCTTTATTCGCTCCCTGTGCAAGTACTGCTGCAAGCACCTGAACAGGCGCTGTGCATTATGAATGTGCATATAATGTCGGCAACCTGTACAAAGAGACAATAGTTTTGCCTTGCGAATCCCCTTGTGCCGAACGCCTTCTCCAGTGAAAGCCAGTGGTGCTTCTGTACGTCGAATTGTTCCTCAATGTTAACCTGCAGATAATGTTTTGCATCCTGCAACTATCAAACCTTATGACAGCAGGATTCGCCAAGGATCAATGAACCTTCGACAAATATCTCGTGGAGTGGCGGTGATTCAACAGGAATGTTGTTGATGATGACACGTACCGCCTCACGGGCGATTTCTGCAGGATTATTGTCCATCACGGAGATCGACGGCTGCATTGCCTGACTTCCTTTCCACGACTCCATGCCAATAATAGAAACGTCCTCCGGGACGCGAAGACCACGGCTGTTCAGCAGGCGGATCGCCCACAAAGTGGCATTGCCATTACCGATTATTAGCGCATCTGGTCGCATCGGAAGCACGTCGTCAAGAAGCTCGGTCATCAATTCCAGGGTATCGCATTCGCCTATGTCACCGCAGTAGATCTGCGCCTCGTCAAAGGGGATACCATGTGCCAGATGAGCGTCGCGGAAAGCACGGGCACGCGCCATGGCATCCGGGGTGCGATAGTTGGATTTAACGTAAATGATTTTCCGCCGGTTCAACGAAAAAAGATAATCCATCGCTTTGCGAAAAGTTCCATGATAATCAGGGGAGACAAAAGAGAACTTCTCGTCAGTTGCCGGTTGACTAATGAAAAGTGGGTTTTTGAATGGCTTGAAAAGCGGTGGGACCTTCTCACTGAATTCGTAATAATGCGCCATGCAAATTACGCTCTGGATGTCATATCCAAGAAAATCATCCACATAGCTTTTGATAGCGTCAATGCTGTCATGCATCAGACCGACCTGTAGCCTGTAGCCTGCTTCGCGAGTGAGCTGCTCGATACAGCTTAAAATATCACTGTAAAGCCTGCAACACTGACTGTCAACGATGAGTCCGATGATGTCCTGCTTTCTACTCGCCAGGCGTTGCGCCATACGATTGGGGCGGTAGCCTAGTTGTTCAGCAATCTTTTGAATGTGCAGCGATTTTTTTTCGCTGATCTTGGTAGTTTTCCCACCACCACCGTGCAGCGCCTTAGACGCCGCAGATCGTGAAACCCCAGCAGCCTTTGCTACATCAGAAAGTGTTATCATATTGTTATCCTCGCTACGGTTCTTGTTTAAGATAACTGCATTTTGGAATATTGTCACGCTTAACAAATGAGTCATAAGGGAAAAAAACTTTTCCCCACCCTCCGCCTCCATTGACAAAAAAAGAAGAAAGCATTACATTTTAATGTACCGCGACATTATGGTTGTGACAATTTTTTTTCGAATATACAATTACAGTCGCCCACATATTCGCGGAACATCTTTTGAGAAGTTAAAAAAGTCTCCATCTCTTCATTTGGGTTTTACATAAAAACGAGCGGGCGATAGCACTATAGTTTGAAAAAAGTGGCAATTTCTGCTTCAAGTGGGTAAAAATCTGAATCTGCGGCAAACTTCAAATACCAACCTTTTTCCCGACGAGGATAGAACGAAATGAAACTTTATGCGACGGTGGATTTTGCTGATGAGATTATTGCATCGATCTGGACTCCGAAACGTTTATTGAAATATTTTAAATTGATCCGCTCCAAAGGGATCACACGGCTTTACTGGATCGACCAGCAGGAAATCATGGAGCGCTGCGGCAATGACGAAATCAATGCTAACATGGTCGCAACAATTCAGAATTTTTCCGGACGCATCCACGAAACGGCAGTGCAGCTGGCACACGAAGCTGGACTCGAAATTTTCGTTCTGATCAAACCCTACGAGTGTGGGCTGCTCGCTCCGGCGTTGTCAGATGATGCCATAAAGCGTCCTCATCTTCCGGTTGCCGGTGGCATCTGCGACCGCTTCACCAGTTTTGCAAAGAAGCACCCTGAAGCGATGCTTCAGCGCATACCGGTTCCAATGCATGGTGAAGCGGCAGTTTTGACACTCCTCTTTTCGGCGCCGCTTGTCAAAAGCGGATTGGTACGGCTGTGGGCGTCAGAAACGAATTGCAATTATCAATTAATCGAGGAAAAAAGCGTTCCAGCAGGGTTTCAGGAGATCAGTTTTACTCGCCCAACAGGCAAAAACTTTTTTGTTTTCCAGAGTGCTGACCTTGCCAGCGGTAATACCTATGAAAAGATCATTTCCATCAGCGATACCGAGGAACGTCCGGTGCCATTCTCGCTGGGAATTCAGCCCAAGCGGCGCTACGTACCGATCAAGTCCCACTTGGAACACCGCCCCAAGCCCTGCGATGACGGTGGATTTAAGAAGATGGGGATGTTGTTCGATTATTTTCCGGGTATCCCGTCGGGACTTTATACCAGCAATCTGCCCCCAAACTGGTACTTTGATTTTGCCAATGCCACTGAAAACGCATTGGGTGTGTCCTTAGAGATCAATGACCGCATTGTCGGTTTCCCGGATCCGACACATCCGGCGCATTACGAAAGCATTCGCCAATGGGTTGAGCGTGATTTGGCCATGGGCTTTGACGGCCTGGATGTACGGGTTTCCAGTCATAGTTCGCCAATCTTCTGGCGCGATTATGGCTTTGGCTCCGAGGTGCGGCGCACCCGCGGGGAGGCTCACAACCAATTGCTGCGTATGATTTCCAAACTAGTGCGCGCTGCAGGAAAGGTGATGAGTGTTCACATCGAAGATTTTATGTATGACTCAACGCCGGAACTGCCCTCTCCTATGGAATTTTTCTGGGATTATCACCGCTGGATCAACGAACGACTGATGGACGAAGTAACTGCCAAGATGATCTTTACCGATGGTCTTTTGGCGGCAAACTTTGCGCTGGCGTGCGAGTGCCGTGCCGCCGGGATCAAAGTCAATACTTGCCCATTTTTGCACAATGTTTCGCAGCCGCTGGTTTTTGCATCGTGGTCTGCGCAGGCCGGAATTGAGGCGTTTAACATCTATGAAACAGCGACGGTCTGGCAAGCTGATGCGGAGGGTGACGGCATTGCCGAGATTAACCCGGCGATGTTGAAACAGCTCTGCCGTATTACGGAAATCGAGGTGCCTGAATGTTAAACAAATCGCAATGGATCAGTTGCCCCGGACTTCCCGAAAAGGGATGTGTGGTTTTCTATGCCCGGAAGCGCTGGCAACTTGCAGCGCTTCCCGCATCGGCGATGCTGAAAATCAGTGCCGATAGCCGTTTCCGGCTCTGGATCAACGATATATTCGTAGGTTCAGGACCGGTGCGCGGCTCGACCGTATTAAATTTTCATGAAGTGTTTGAGATCGCGCCGCTGCTTCGCATAGGCGAAAATGAGTTCTTTGCCGAGGTTTGGTCACAGCGCGAAGAGAATTTTGTCTTTCATTCATTAGAAGCTGCATTGTGGGCAGAAGTGCGGGGAATGTTATACAGCGCTCCCGGCGATGGTTGGGAGGTAAAACCAGCGCGCGGTTGGCGCAGCGATGTGCCCCATTACACCTTGCAAAGCGGCTTCATGGAGTGGTACGACTTTCGCGAAGAGACGCAACCTGAGTCATGGTGCCCTGCCATAACAGCAAGAAACCACCAGCTCCTCGCGAAAAAACTTTTACCGAACCCTTTGCCCGCTTTCCCAGAATCATCACTACGTCCGGTGGAGGCGCTTTCGTGGTACGCAGTAGGCCCGCTGGACATTTTTGACGCGCATCGCATCCCCGACGTTCTATCCGAAGAACCACACATGGCGCTTTCTCCCGAACGGATCGTAAATCCCAGTGCACTTTTCAGCGGCAAAGGTGCTGTTATATTACGACCCGGCGCACCCGGAGAGGGTTTGGGCGTAATCCTCGATTTTGCCTCAGAAGTCTCCGGCCGTCTGGAAATCGAACTGGATGCACCTGCAGGAACCACGCTCCAGATTGCTTACGGCGAAGCTTTAAGCGGCGGTCGCATCGCCACCAAATTTTCCATGGATTACCATTTCACCGATGCATTTATCCTCAAAGATGGACGTAATCTTGTCACTACTGCCTTTTCTGAACGCGGCTTCCGAATGGTCGCGATTTCAATCCGAAACTTTGATCGACCGATTCGACTGGAGCGTGTAAGCGGCATAAACCGCCGCTATCCTTTTATGAAACGGGGCTCTTTTTTTTCCAGCGATTACCGCTTGAACCGTATCTTTGAGGTGTGTACGGAAACCTTGAGCGCCTGCGCTTCGGACGTTTTCATGGATTGCCCATGGCGGGAACGCGCATTCTGGGTCAATGATTTGCTGGTCAACAACCTGGCAACACTGCACTGTTTCGGTGCGTCGGAACTGCACCGACACTGCCTTGAACTCGCGTTTTCGCAACCGCACCCGTCAGAATTGCTTTCGGCGGTGGTACCGATGCCAAAGATGGCAGGACAGTGCGATTTTATCTTCGCCCCGACCAATCTTTATATGATGCTGATTCTTAAAGATTACTGGCACTTTTCCGGCGATGATGCAACAGTACGGCGCTATCTGCCTGACATTGAACGCATATTCAATGCGATATGGCGTTTGGCGGACTCTGACGGCATCCTCCGCACCTCGGGAGTCACCGCCGAATGGAACTTCTATGACTGGAGTTTCGAGGAAAACCATCTTTGCTGCAACAACGCCGGCGAGTCGATGCTCAGTTCGCTCTACCTTATCGCCTCCAGTACCTTTGAAGAAGTGGCCACAGCACTCGGGCATGACTTTGACCGCAGCGAATTGCAGCGGCGGCGTGCCTTGACCGCTCGGAACTTTGAAACGCGTTTCTTTTCAGAGGAAAGCGGACTAATCGAAGACGAACTGCGCTCGACTGACGATCTAACACCAGTTAAACGTTCGACTCAACTGGCGCACGCATTATGGCTCCTCACCGGCGAGGCATCACCCCGCGTTGCCGAAATCTGCCGCAAAGCTATTTCCGATGAATCGCTCCTAAAGCCTGATTACTATTTGCACTACTTCTGGTTCCAGGCCGCCGCATCAGCAGGAAAGGCACAAGAAGCGTTAGATCGCATCCGGCGCTACTGGGGACGCTGTATTGATACTGGCTCGCCTACTTTATATGAGGCCGGCATCCACACCTTCGGCAAACAGGCAATGGATGGTTCCGGCAGCCTCTGTCATGCTTTCGGTACTATTCCGGTGGCGTTCCTACACGAAGTGATCCTAGGCGTCAGAGCACTTGCACCGGGTTTTCGTGAATTTTCTTTTGCACCTAATCGATTCGACCTTGACTTCGCCGAAGGGCGCATTCCGGTTCCCGTTCCAAGTGGCTGCATTCGCGTGCGGCTCACTGTGGAATACACGGAGTTGACGGTCCCAGCTGGCTGCACAGCAGTGCTGCCAAACGGTGTGCGGCTCAATGCCGGATTTCATAAATTGAAAGCAACCTAAAAAACTGGATCTACGACGGTAGATGTAAAGCCTTTTTAACCTGGCACGGGCTGACGCCTACAACCTATTTTTAACCACGACCACTTGAAATGGCAGGAATTTTTTATGGTTGCTCCGACGAAGGTTGTTGCCTCGACGGATGAAATGGCACTTGAATTTGCGGTCTAATTTGTTGGTTTCTCCGACGGATCGGTCAGATCTGCATAATACTTTGCGCCGTAGTCGCTTAACCCTAGACTTTAGCCTAGAATGAAGACCCCACCCAAAGACAGTGCCTTGTAAAGGTACTACAATCAGTCGGAAAAGTCAGATAAATGATTATGTGCCAATGACTTGAAGATCACTTTTTAAAAATCTTCCACAAAAACAAGAAGTCGAGTGATAGTAACATAAGGTATCATGCAGAAACAGGACAATTCCAGAAAATCACAGCTATTCCTGATCCTGAAAATACGCACTATAAAAACTTTTTCCAGCAGGACTTGATTTTTCGGTTTAATAGCTTACATTCATAATGTACCGGTACATTGCGCCTGTGTTTCAACTCTGGAGGCATGCGTTCATTGGCTTGCATTGTTTGTTTTACGATGCGACAAATCATGCTTTTTTTCAGTTAAACGCGCGTATGATTTATTTTGAAGCAATTGAGACGATTCCATAAAGCATTTTATAGGAATTTAATATATTTTTCAAAACGGAGACGGAAAATTACAAACATAAAGGAAAAATAATGCAACGAAAATCATTCACTCAACTACAATATGAGGAAAAAACAATGAAACGTGGATTGTTCACCTTGATTGAATTGCTTGTTGTCATTGCGATCATCGCGATACTCGCCTCCATGCTGCTGCCGGCCTTGAACAAGGCACGTACGAAAGCACGTAAGATCAACTGTCTATCCAACATCAAAGCGCTGACCCTTGCCTCGATCATGTATACCGATGACAACGACGGATATACGGCTGCTGTTTTCTGCGACAGACCTGCTGGCCAGCGCTGGTGTGTTGAGTTATACAGCAAATACATCATGAAGGATACTAGGGTTTTCCTCTGTCCGTCTAAACCACAGTCCAAGTGGGATAAAAGCGATTTCTGGACAACTGGCAACATCGGCTACGCAGTTCCTCGCGGTATTGTGGGCTGGAACCCTAGCGGAAACAACGGTGAAGGTCAGAAATGCACACAGATTGGCAGGCTGAAGAGCACGACTGCAATTATTGGCGAGGGTCTTATCCAGGCTGAAGGCGGCAATGAATACTCCATCTGGAACGCCGGTGAATATGGTGGTATGGCGCCCACGGTTATGATCCTCACTGGCGCATCAACCTCCTATCCTATTGATGATACACGCCATGAAGGCGGTGCTAACTTCGGTTTCGTTGACGGTTCCGCAGCATTCCTGGCAACAGCCCAAATCAAGACCGGGCACCAGACATACTTCAGACCTATATGCTTCGGCGGCATACATCGCGAAATCTGGTAAAAATTCAAAGGGGAAACAACTCATGCAGGTATTTAGAATCCATGTGTTCGTCCATGCCATACTATTCAGCTTGGCAGCGATAGCCGCGCATCCTTTTGCAATTCTCGACAAAGAAGCTGATGGCATTGCAAAGATACGCCCTGTGTTTGTCATGTCCGAGGCTTTTTCGCAATATAGGCCAGACGAGCAAGCAGAGTTGCGTGGATTCTGGGCAACTGCTGTTGACCTGAATATGAATTTGTCGAAGGAATTCAACTGGGCTGCACCAACGCTGAATAACACCATGCAGCTGCTGACTGCCCAAGGTGATTATACATGCGCGGCATTCTCCGTGTTTTTTGCCAAAGAAGCTCCCAAACTGGAAATTATTTCCAGTGAACTGAAAAGTCGAAATCATGTCATTCCAGTTTCTGAAACCTGTGTGTTACAGATTTCGCCGGCAAAATCTGTTCCACGTTTTCCCTACTGCAATCTGATGTGGGAACCAGTGACAAACGATATGAAACCTGGCGATCAGCTCAATCTGGTCTATATGGTCAATGTTTCAGCGGACACCCCCGCAGGTCTCTACAAAAGTCAGGTTACACTTGTTGCAAATGGTCAACAAATGGCTCTGAATGTGGAATTACGTGTGGCGGATTTTACTCTGCCGGAGTGCGGTAATTTCGGATTCTTTCTGAATGGAAATCTCTATCAGCCAAGAGACGGTTACAACTGCAACCAAAAAGCCTTTGTTAAGGAAAATCTCAAGCTGTATTTCAATTATTTTAAGACACGCCGTTTCAATTCTATTTCAATTTTCGACAATCTTCCAGACTTGCGCTATATAGATGGTAAAGTCACAGGCAATTTCAGCGACATGTCAGCGATTGCAGCCGCCATGAACGCCAGCGGTTTGAAAGGCAAGCTACTTATTGACCTACGTGATATCGGCTATTGGTGCAACGCAGTTGCCATTAAATTGGAAGAGTTGGGCAACAAGGTGACGGCAGGTGACCTAGGCGTTACTATGGTACAACGTAAGCCCAGTATAGAGCCATATCCGGAAAAAGCAAAAGAACTATATGCTGAATCAATCCGCCTGCTTATTGCCCAGGCAAAAGCAGAACATTGGCCGGATATTAGAATCTTTGCAGATGAAGAGCTGGGCAACCAATTCCCGCTAAAAATCAATAACTATGAGTGCTTTATGCCCGTTATCATGAAAGAGTTTGCTGAATATGCCGCTGTCATTGACAACGGCATTGGCTGGGGACGGAAAACAGCAACCGAATACGCCGCACGAGACCAAGTTCGTCACAGGCAGTATAACAGCTGGACAGAAGAAGCCTTGGCAAATGCTGAGGCGGAAAATGCTGAGGTCTGGACGTTCAATTACGCAACCTCGAGGCTGGCAAACGGCTTCCTGCAAAGTCGCATGAACTCAAAAGGACATCACCAATGGGCGGATCTTTGGGATGCGAGCAATTTCCAGTGGCAGTTTACCAGGCTTTCGCCCAAAGGAGTAGTCACCTCACTAAATGCCGAATGGATGCATGAAGGCTGTGTTGACTACGCGGCCTGTGAATATCTCAAGACCTTGATCGCAGAATGCGAAGCGGCTGGAAACACTACTCTGGCGGCAGAAGGCAAAGCAGTCCTTGCTGAGATTTTCCGTGATCTGTCAGTTAACCACACAACAGCCCAGAACTATGGGCAGATGATG
This sequence comes from Oligosphaeraceae bacterium, assembly GCA_012799725.1. Classification (GTDB taxonomy): domain Bacteria; phylum Verrucomicrobiota; class Lentisphaeria; order Oligosphaerales; family Oligosphaeraceae; genus JAAZIY01. The sequence continues at coordinate 41,879 of JAAZKR010000046.1, forward strand.
CCGAATTCGGCGCTGTCTGCCTGGCGGTGGCTGGTTTTCCAGGCAATTGAAAAACTGCAGGATGGCCATTTCACGGCCGCCACAGTTGGAGATGGCAAGCCGTCCATGCGCCTTGAACCGACAAAACAGATTACAGTTCCCAACAATGACTATATTCTGAAAGTGAAGAATATGGATGGAATATTTCAGGAAACCGCAGAAACACCCGAAGACTTCTGGAGTGAATTCATCGGCCCGTTCTCACATCTGACAGAATACGAAGCGCAGCTCCGTGCATTCTGCAGCACCCCCGAGGAATTCAAGGCAAAGAATGCCCCCAGCTATACGATGGCACGCGTGGCCAGCATTCCGGCTGGTCTGGCGATCTACACCTATGCAAATCACGTTCAGCCAAAGGATCCCTACCGTTATGAGCGCCAAGATGACGATGGCGATATGTGGCAGGATGACTGCATCGAATTTTTCTTCGGTTTCCCCAACGGCAAGCACGCACATCTGATGTATAACTCAGCAGGCAAAAAGACATTTTTCTATGGAGGCCAAGTTATTCCTGCCGAAGACAAAATCAAGAGTTTCATCAAGTCACCGATCAATGTGACTGGTGGAACAATCAATAAAATGCTTATTCCGTGGAGCTATTTTGGTCTGACTTTGCAACCGCTCCCCGGAACAGTCTGGGAATTCAATGTGGGACGTGAAATGCACACTTTCCGTACCCCGACTGAGGCTCCGATGAGCTGGGCGCGCCTGGCAACAAGCTTCCACGAGCAAGATAAGTGGGGAAGACTGGTCTTTACTGGCAGCGATGGCGTCTCAAACGTAAAGGCAGAGCCATCACTGATGGTTGAACCCAGCCTGGCCAAGATGGTTACTGTTGGTTTGCCGTTCCCTTTCAATATGGAAATCCGAGCCGATGTGCAGATACTGAGCCTAGATGTCACCCTCGTCCATGAGGACGGCACGGAAGTCGCCCTGGAGACAATCAAGGCACCGGTTGGCAGCTCACGGCTTGTCATTGAAACTGCGGGCCTGAAACTAGGCAGCTGGACGCTTTATCCTCGAATCTCCCAAAAGCCAGTTGCTCCATCCAATGTAGTCTCATTCAGAGTTGTGGATTCACCTTGGAAATAATCAAGGTTTACTTCAAACATTCATCCGAAGCAACAGTCTGAGGGAAAGGTGGTGATAAGAGACTGTAAAGAATTGCTGGCGTCCCAAAGTTGGGACCTGAACTCTAAAAGTCGTCAATGACTTGAAAAAAACGGAGGTTCCCCGTAGATTCTTTGCGTTGTAGTTAAGCAGTAACTAAAAAAACGGGCTTATTCAGGAATTTAGTTTTACTGAGACACCGCCCCCTTTTTCGCGAGCTTTATTGAAAGCTTTTGCGGCAGCGCTGACATCATGAGCACCCAGGCCAACCAAGACGCAGAGGATCTTCTCCTGATCGGAACTGCGTCCCTGCGCCTTGCCGGCAACTATGCTCCCAAGCTCAGGAGACAACGAAGCTTCCGGAATTTTGTTCTGCTCGACCAAGTTTTTAATTTCACCACGATGTGCGGCCTGTCCCGCACTGTCAACAACGATTTTATCGAAGCTGAGCAAGGCATCGTCTTCTGCCTGCTGGTATGAGCCCATTCCCAGCATCAGCACGCCGGGCTGTAGCCATTCCTTGCGTATGAATGGTTTTGCAGCGGTAGTCAACAGCACCACGACATCGGCCTTGCTAACAGCAGCGGCGGCATCAGTCGTTGTCTGCACCTGAATTCCGTATTCGCCAGCCATGGTTTGCTGGAAGGCGACCAAGCGTTCGTTGTTGATATCCACGACAGTCAGCTCGGCTTTCGGCGCCACCTGATGGATGCAAACAGTCGCGGTATGACCCTGCGTTCCCGCGCCAACCATGGCAATGCGTTTTGTCTCTTTCCTGGCCAGATATTTTACTGCAATGGCAGCTGATGCACCGGTACGCCAGTCTGAAATATAAGTACCATCCAAAACGGCCAAAGTATCTCCGTTTTTAGGGCTGGTCAACACCAGCAGCCCGCGAATATAAGGCATCCCATTTCCAGGATTTTCCGGGTAGCCGCCCACCCACTTAATGCCAGCGGCGTGTTGCGATACCAAGAAAGCCGGCATTGCGTTGTTCCAAGAATCCGAACCGCTCCGAGACATGTCCAAATGAATTTTCGGAGGCATCACCACCTGCCCAAGCCCCCAATCCCTAAATACCGCCTCTACAATCCCATTAAATTCCGTGTATGGCAACAAGGCTTTTATCTCACTATGCCGAAGAATAAGCGTCTCGGATTTGCTCATGTTCGTCCTCCTGATCAAATTGTACCAATTGAAGCTTTCTTGAACCGTAGAATGTTTTCGTAAAAACGCTCTACGACTATACCTGCGTGGTCATAAGAAAAACAGTTCCTTTAACCAGTTGATGAAGTTTTTCGCGGCGTTGGCTTTCAGGTATTGTGCTTTGATAGCCGTGCCGAAAGGTTTACCCGGCTCTTCCTGCCAAGCGAGCCATGTGTGGATCAATGCCTTGGACTTGTCCTTGTCCGCAAACAGCTGGTGCCCTTCAGGAATGTTGTCGATGCTATGTTCAGCATGGTCGAGCAATTCATTCGGTGTTGGCACTAGTAAACGCAGAAAGTCTTCCAGAATGCCGTTGCTTCGATTGTCGGGCATCAGCCATATGCCGACCTTGGGTAGCAATGCATCTGCTGGCGGGGGAAGAATAGTTCCCAGAGGTGCAGGAGTCTTCGGAGCAGTATATCCAGCGGCGACCAAGTGGTCACGCAGGGAGTCCCAACGCGCCTGCATGTTTGTGTCAGCATCTACAAGAATGCCGAGAGCCTTGACATCGCTGCCTTTGAGCTGGACAGGTAAACTTTCGAGCAACTCGGAAATGCCGCCAAGGTTCTTGATCTCGTCGATTCGCCCAAGATTATGATAATCGCAGAGATGCTTCACGACATGTTCGTCGTCGGTGCCTTCCACCATGAGTATATTTTTACTTTCCATGGTTAGCGCACCTCAATTCCATCGCGTGTTGCCACGGCGAGTTCATCTTTCTTGAAGAGCGTCGGAATGACGGCGTCGCCTTTGCGGGATAGTCGTACAAGGGCAACGTCTTCAGTGGTTTCAGCAGCCGTTTTCTGGAACGCCTCGATAGCATCCCAACTGTGAGACGTGGCGAAGACTTGTACGTTCAAGTTTTTAGCCAGGCGAAAAATGGCTCGCCAAACATCCGGTTGCACAGTATGGTGCATCCCATTCTCGAACTCGTCGATAAGTAGTAGGCCATCTTTGGCGTTCACCAGCGAAAGTGCGATGCTGAAGAGCCGGTTCAGGCCGTCCCCATATGAGCGAAGAGGGAGAGGACGCTGATAGTTTTTTGACCGAACAATGGCAGCCCGAGACCGGCGGGGGTCGTTTCCACCGACCATCGAGACGGCAAATATACTTGGATCAATGATCTGGAGCGCATGAACGACCTCTTTTTCGCTGTCGGAAAGCGCGATGTTGTCCCAAAGTGCACCAAGATTAGCGGTGCTTTCGCCGCCATAGGGGCTGACATAGACGCACTGCAGCAGAGGTTTTTCGCCGAACATAGAACGGTATGATCTATTACTACTATAAGGGAAACGCTGGAAGAAGGATACCAGCGAAATTTCACGCGTTCCATTTGGTGACTTGATCACCAGCGCAGGCCAATTTTCTCCTAACAGTTTGGGGAGCTTCAGGTCGATTTGGTCGGATTGGGTCTGTGACCTCGTTAGCCACTCGAGCTGCAAAGTCAACCCAAAACCATGTTGCTTGCCTTTCGCTTTTATCTGGATTGGTTTGAAATCCTTGATAGATTGCGGAAAACCGGCAAAGAGACTGGCAAGCCAAAGCAGCGTATCAGCTTCGTTCAGACGCAGGGAATCCGCCATATTGTCGACATTTTCTTCCCGATAGCTCAGAATACTGGAGATGACGGACGGGTCTGCATTTGAGCTTAAGATGCGAAGCGCCTCTAATATGGACGACTTACCTGTATTATTACGGCCAGTGATCAGGTTGACTCGCCCCAATCCCTTGACAGAGAAGTCCCGCAACGCTCGGAATCCTGAGACCGTAAGTTCAGTGATGCTTGGTTTCTGTTTCATTGCAGCTCTCAATTAGTGTGTTGCATTATATACCACTTCTGGGTGACCGTGGCGCAGCTGACATGCACGTGCCGAATCCTCCATCGCGTCGCTCCCCATGGCAGTATGGTGTAAAATATAGCATCTGATGCAACGACTGCAATTGTTTGTTAATCGTCCGGCGATATGTGATATGGTACACCCCAAAGTTAACTTTTCCGTGGTTAAACAACTTTTTGTCCAGGGCTAATAATGTGAAAAAACAGAAAAACTGGTGTTGTACCAATCGGAAATTTCTTGATCCGCAGAATGTCAGACCCATACTATAACTCTGAATTTCACCTGCTTCACCGTGCATATCACAGGGAGTAGGA
>JAAZKR010000047.1 GCA_012799725.1 Oligosphaeraceae bacterium
CTTTGCGGTTATCTTTGCGTCCTTTGCGGTTATCTTTGCGTCCTTTGCGGTTATCTTTTTCTTTCACCGCGGATGAACATCATTGGAAACGTCGCGGTTTCGGTCGGAAACTACAAGTATTTATCACAAAACCTCGCATGTTAACAACTTTTCATTGCACAGCGCATCTCCATGTTACGAACTTGGTATGGTTCCCTGACTGTTATGAAAAAATACAGATGGTTGCATGGAATAGCCTCGAATCTGCCCTTTATCAATTGCATCATCAACGATATAGTTCACGATGTAGATTTCACCATCCGGAAACTGTACCCAGCCTGAGTAGCCTAAATCCGCTTTGGGTGAGGCGTCGTAGTCTATGGGCATAATCCTGTTGCCTGCATCTTCACGCCGAATGGCAAGGGCTGAATCCCGATCCGTAATCGCGGCAAAAAAATTCTGTGTTGAAGCCCCATTCCAACGCCCACCTTGTATAAAACGGAATGTGATAAAAATGCGCCCGTCCTGCAACCAACCTGCGACTGGCCGATGGCAACCTGGCAATGGAAACTCAACCAGCGGTCCCCAGCTTGCTCCATGATCATAGGATATGACTTTCATGCAATCAAGGCCTAACATGCTGTTTTCCCGCAAAAACGCGACGATCACACCATTTCCCATTGGCAGCAAAGAGGCTTCGCAGAGATCATAGCGCCTGTCATGAGCAACCATCACCTCGTCGCTCCAAGTATCGCCGCCGTCATCCGAGTAGCGCAAAAACTCCGTCAAACGTTCTTTGTAAGGATAATGAGCGGCGATGATCATACGTCCCGTTTCCAATTGCAATACCTTGTCTGGAACAATGCCATTCAACGCGGTATCTCGAGGCGCACTCCAGCTTTTTCCTTCGTCACCGGAAAAAAACATCACGTTGCTGGCCTGCCTCGCTTTTTTTTCTCCTTCTTTTTCTCCGTCATGGGGTATTTTGTCCACAATGACAACCAATCGATTGTCCGCCAACCTGGAGATCCGTGGGCAGTTGTAGTAATATGGCAAATTTCTTGTACCTTCAGTCAACGGGTGTTTGCGAGACCAGGTACGGCCTCTGTCGGTTGATTCAGTCAACATAATACGTGTATAGGAGCGGTCGCGGTGATGCGTGCATTCGCTAAATACGCAAATCAACTGACCGCCAGGGGTCAACACCACATCTGGCCAGGCCTCATACAAATCAGGATCATTACTGATTGTAAATTTTTCGATATTCATTCTTCAAATCCTTTTTCCCAAGAGCGATTGAGAGCATAAAAACATCCCTGAATCCTTGAAAATGACGATGCGTTTTTTACTTTACGGAATGCAAATTGAAAAGGGGGTTTTTATGCTCTTTTCAGTGATCCTGTTTACTACTTGATGCATTTCAGTTTCTCCTCTTGTACCCGTCTCATTGAGAATGAGATGTAAACAAGTCTCTGACCTGACGAATAGAAGTCTTGTCAGGTTAATTATGCGGATAAGAATATTTCCCTCGGGACAGAAAATCTGAAGTTATTGCAATGCTTTGAGAATTCGCGGCATGAGGAGAGCCGTGTACTGGAAATCTGTACGCACGGTTCGACGAGGACTCCGGGCAACCCCCGGAGTTACTCTACTGGTTAAAAAATCTTAAGCAACGAGTATTGGACTGACCGGATTTGGACTCCTTCTGGCGCGCCACGAAAATAGAAGAAAGTTCTGAGTGCCGGGTATGAGGAAAAATCAACTGTTTTTTTAGGTTTATTCATAGCGTGACAAAATTTCAGCATAATCAAGAAAGTCTCTGTCGCCATGCTTTTCAAGGTATGCGCCGTCCATGCGCACTCCGAAAGTCGTGATGTTGCGAATTCCAAGGGAAGTGTAAAAACGTATATCTTGTTCAGCGATCTTGCGATCAAACAGGTTCTTGTGAAGATCGCCCGGCGTGCCGAAGAGTGAAGCGTCAAGCCAGTATTCCAGGATGTGCATCCGTTCGGCGCCGAATATTTCCAGCAAGTCGAACAGGCACTTGATGTGCCGGCGGTTCAGGCTGCTGCGGGAATCGCAGATCGCATATTCATGGCTGCGAAAATACGGGGCAAATTCGCATACCACGTTGCTTTCAGGCATAACCAGACGGGGTGCAGAAAGCGTCTCATGGTATGCCAGATAACAGACTTTTGCCTTTGCATCAACCGTTCGGGCGCTGCGGGCGATCAGGTTGGATGCGATCAGGGCCTGTTCAGAAGCGGTGTATGCCGCACAGTCATGGCAATGGCACAACTGCATACCCCCATCACAACCCCATAAAAAATAATGGTGTGTCGAGGAGGGTAGGCGGCGGATGATTTCCGCGGCAGAGTCGGCGACGATCTTTTGCGCTTCTGGATTGGTGACACACCAAGTGTGGTTCTTGCGCCGTTTTTTCGGGCGCAATGTTTGCATGAAATAC
>JAAZKR010000048.1 GCA_012799725.1 Oligosphaeraceae bacterium
AGAACGGTCGAGTTGCTTTGCCCATCTTGCCTGCAGCCTCTATATCGAGCGGGGAAAAATCAAAAAACCGAAAATGGTTTTTTGAAAAAAGAGGTTTGCCCAAGCGTGAAATCTGGCTAAATATGCCGTTTTTTACCGCTTATGGGATGACTGTATAAAAAACAGTTACAATGTAACCCAGACGTCACTTCCTGTAATCTCTTTTCCGTCATCAAGCACGACGGTGATGCCGGCGGGTATTTTTATCCGGCAGTCACACTGTGAAAAATCAAATTCCACGAGGCCTTTCATCAGCGTTAATGCGCCTTTGACACGTATTTGATCATGCTGGTACGGTGAAATTCTGATTCGGGTTGCACCGGCGTTCAAAGGGCGAAAACCAGCATACAGCTGATACAAACCGTAATTGGGAAGCGCCGCCCACACGTGGCATTCGCTTCTCGGGTTTGGTGTGCCTTCAGGCATCACGGTACGGCCAGGTACCAGCAGTTTTTTCTGTTCACTAATAATTGCTTCGGCAGAGGTCAAGTCGCCGCACTTGATGGCAGCATCAAAAACCAGATTCTTCCCGAAATATGCGGTTTTTTTCATGGTCTTGTCGGCTAATGAGCGTTTGATGAGTTCTGCGTCATCCGTGATTTCCGCTAGAACTGCTGCTGCATTGGTCAATAAACTGAAAGATTCACCAGCAGGATTATCGGCATACAGTTTTTTCTTCTCGTCATAGAAAACGCGGCTTTCTTGCAGGAGTTCATCATAGATGCCACCTGCCCAAGTAGCATCCGAGCTGGCTCCAGTGATTTCTGACATTTTCTGGTAACGCTTCAGGCATTCAGCCACGAAAAATGTCGCATATGCCGAGGGTTTGCTATCGATTTCAGGTGGCTCTCCGAGCCAGACCCACTCCTTGGAGAAATCGGCTATATTCCAATAAGGCAGTCTGCCGATTCCTCCCTCCAGACAGCGATAACGAAGGAAGAAATCAAGAATCCGGCGAATTGCCCAGAGGTTATCCGTTAAAAGTTCTTTTTTGCCGCTATACTGATAGACTTCATCGACCAATACAATGTAGTAGAGCGACCAGATGGGCAGATAAACCGGACTTCGGCTGGGATAGCTTCCAGCGGTAAGACCGTTTTCCCGGATCGAATGGCGAAAATGGATAATTGCTTGTTCAGCAAGTTTTGTGTCGCCGGCATTTATCATGGCGATTCTGGCTGCGATAAGGCTGTCGGCGGGATATTGCACCCTTTCATAATAAGGACAGTCTTCAAAGACGTGATGAGAACAAAGTTCCAGTGTCCGCATCCCCATTTCATAAAGGCGGTCGAGTTCCTTGTCACTGCTTTGGAAATATCCCTGATTATTATAAGGATAAGCTTCCCATTCCACGTCCGCTAATCTAAGCTCACATGTTTCGCAATAGGTTGTAATAAGCACTCTAACGAAGCGGAATGCACGATAGAAAAAAGATTTCCACACCCATTCTCCACCCTGACTGGAAACTTGATCTGTCATGGGACCGGCGATTTTGTCATGAGGACGATCCTTTTCAAAATGGTGTTGATCGCCGAATGAGAAGCTTTCGGCATAAAAGAGTTTGACATCAGCTTTGCCTTTTCGGAATTCAAGCAGCAGTCTGGCGGTCGTTTCATGCTCGATATCGAGTGTAAACTCGATTTTCGAATCCGGAGGTATCCATAAAGCCTTACCGTCAAGCATGGCTTGCAGTGCGCTATCAGCAATTCCATGCACATCGAAAAAGGACTTGAAGCTTTCTATTTTTCGGCTCAGAAAAGGAATCATTCTCTCTCGCAGGCGATAATAGAGGTTGGCATTTTTGACCGTTTCTTCCCGGAACCCCAGTTCGATCACCTGTGCCGTTGAAAAAACGGCATCCTTAAAATGTCCTCCATTGTGCTGTTCTCCAGGCCCGGCACACGGGACGCCGGGGCAACGCATTAAATCGATATAATGGCAATCGGCCGCCTGCCAGTTGGAATCTGTGCCAATGAATTCGCTCGATCCGTCTTTGCGTTTTAGTGTGCCGTCCAGGATGAAACAGTCACGCAGGGTCATTCGTCCCATAGGCGCACCCCCACGATAAAAATCCGGGAAAGCACCTGCAAAACCGATTACTTCGGCAACGAGTTCATTGTCTCCATCTTTGAGATAATCCGTCAGTTCAACGACGTCGTAGAAAGTCATCAGGTCATCACTGGCAGCCGGTCCCTGCGCGACTTCGATTCCATTGCAGAAGAGCCTATATTCCGTGTCGGCAGAAACAGCAATCACCAGCTTGCCTCGCCCCTGGAAATTACGGCGGAAAAGCATTGCCCGACCGACCTCGTGATTTTTCAAGACACCGTCTTCAGGTGCGATCCAAAATGCCGTTCTATAAAAAAAATCCATTTCTGCTTATTGCTTTCTGATTTTGAGAAACGTTCCTCCGATATACATGTCGCACGGCGGTGGAAAGGGGAAGTCCGAGCCGATAAAATATGAATAATAGAATCTGCCGTCTGGGAGTTCCAAGATTGTTGTTTCGGCATTCCAGTTATACGGTTTCGTGCCAAAGGCGTCGGTAATGCTGACTTTGGGGATATTGAAGTCCCATGTGCCGACATGCCATGTGGCGCAGTCATCTTTGCTGAAGGCTAAGAAATGTCCAGGCGCGAGCAGAAGAATGGTGCCGTCGCTGGTTCTCTGTACACTCGGGCGGCCCCGGAAACCGAAAGGCGTTTCAAGCGCCGGCGAAGGGATGCACCTGCCATTTTCATCGAAATAATAACTGTTTGCCGTTGCATCATCTCCGGCGGCGACCGTCAGCTTTCCATCTGAAGCTTTATTGATCACTACTTTATGGTAATTGATGCCATTGTGCTTGGGGATGTCCATGCGGTGCGTACGCAGAAAAACGACTAAATTGCCGTTGGCCAGTTCACAGAACGCCGGTTCATGAAAAGACTTGTTGTCGTGAGGCATTACGATCGTCAAAGGTTGGCTCCAAGTGCAACCATCGTCATCGGAGTAGAATAGATGCGCCGCGCCCGAACCGTCATACGTCGCCACATAAAGTCGTTTGCCGATGTATTTCATGTCATTGCAATAGAGTTGCAGGCCGGGAACGGAAAGGACGCTTCTCACTTTCATCGTCTGCCCGTAATCATCCGATTCGACGATGATGGCACCGAATTCGGGATATTTCTGAAAATCCGTATTGGCTGACGGTCGGCACATGGCAATCATTTTACCGTCCCGGCTCGGCGTAGGCGCCGGAATCATGAAACTGTGAGCAGCGACCATCTCTTTCTCAAAGATTTTCCTGAATTTACTGCCCCCCTTGGCTGCCCTCATGCCAATCAGTTTGACCGAGTACCTGCCCCTTGGCTGTCGGAACTCGAATGACGATTTTTCAGTCAGATTCCCCGTTGTCTGCTGAAAGACGACGCAAACGCCGCCATCATTGTCAACAAACGCAGCCGGCCATGCGCAATGCCCCGGTTTTTCCTGGGCCTCGTAAACGACTACGGTCTCCATATCATAAATCTGCGGTTTTGCCGCATTTTGAGACGGCATCCTGTCAGTAGTGGCGCATTGATCATGATGGTGCTTCATTTCTGACAACTCATCTTTTTTCATGCTTCTTGTTTTCCGACAAGGCGCAAAAAAGGCGCATCATTGCTCCACTACTTTATAGAGTTTTCCCTGACCTGGTCGGAGCCACGGGTCAACGTGATTTTTCGGGAAAAGCTTGCCGACGTAACTGTTGAAGTGCTGCAGCTGCTTGCCCTCATTGAGCAAAGTCGCGGTAAAGTACGCGACCTCCTCCATATTCAGATTGACCACAATCACCCAGTCGTCGCCCTGATCGTCCTTAAGCTCACCGACAAGAAAAGAACAGTTGCCGCGATCGCTTTTAATAGACTCGATCTGTTTTCCGGGCAGGCGTTTGTGCATAGGGAACTTATTGAAATCGACTTCGTCCTCCGCAGTCAAACTGTAGTATGCGCCTTGAAACGTCAATTTGTTCAGGACAGGCGCAAGCATCCTGACACGATAGTTGAGTTCCCTCATGTTGTAAAAAGTCGGAGTTTTGTCTCCGAGGTAGTTGAACGGACCACCTTGAAAATTTAAATTCTGATGAGAACAAGTTGTAAAGTAGCCGATACCCTTAGCGCCGTAGGCGAGAGAGGAGAACACTTGAAAATCCAGGTCTGCCGCTGTCGGTTCACGGAAATGGTCATGCTGGGCGCCCAGCACGGTTATCCAAAAAGATATGCCGTGCTTGCCTGTGATTCGTGCGACCGTGTCCAGATTTTCAAGGAACGATGCAATCCGTTCCACGGGATTAAGCCTTGTATCCTTGTTGCGGTAATTATCATAAATAAAAGGCTGGTTTGGATACTTGGCGAAGAGTTGGCAGAAAGTCTCCACATATTCTTCATAATCTGCATAGCCATGCTGAATCGGCAGTGACCAACTTGGGTAGAAATTGGTGTAAACGGGTGTTTGGGGGGCAGCCTTTTTGATCGCCTCGAAGGTCTTCGCATATCCGTCATAAACGCTCTTTCCAGGTTCGTCCGTGAACTGCAAGGTATAGAAAGCCTTATGCGATTTGAACGCATTGACCATGTCGGCGATGTCAGATTCCAGCTTCTCGGGATCGGCGTCATGCAGATACCGATTAATCGCGTGATGGCGGTAGACGATGGCTTTCAAGCCATACTTCCCGCACCAGTCCAGTTCCTTGTCGCCGTAGACGGTGACAAGGGTCAGCCCCATCTCCGCTTGTTCCCGAATCATCTCTTCATCGGGAAGCCAGAGGAAATTAAAGCCAACAATGGGAAAAAACGGCAGTTCCGCCATAGGGACTGCTTGTGCTGCGAATGTTGACACAAACAATCCCGTCATGAAAAGAATTACGACAACTCTTCTCATGACTAGCAAAAATGTTTTCATGGAGTCACCTCAATATTGTAGATCAAAATGTCGGCTTGAAGTTTTTATGATAGATGGTTTCATTTCTCAATTCGAACTCTTTTTTCGTTTCTACGTGATCCAGCATCATGACGTTGTATGTGCCGCCGCCATGCCGCGAAGCGCCAACATAGCTGTTCATCATCGATGCCGCATTGGCAACGCTATAGACCAGAGCATACCATTCTTGCGAATCCATTAACACGATCATGTTACGATTGGGGATATTGGTAATCCGACGCCAAGGCACACAGTCTGACGGAGTTGGACTGTGTACCCCCATATACTGATTGTACGCATACTCGACAGAACCCCATGCGGAGGGATTGCCATTTACGTCAACTTGCAGTGTAGTTCCAGCAGGGCAGTGGATAATCATTTTCCAGCCGTTTTTCATGCCGCCGTAATAAGGCGCGAAGTAAGTCCACCAAGCACCAAGTTGGGCATAAGCGGGCAGGCAATAGTCGTCATAGTCATTCGCATACATGTGAAGGTTAAGGTTCATTTGTTTCATGTTGTTGATGCAGCTGATGGAACGTGCCCTTTCGCGTGCCTTGCTCAAGGCAGGCAGCAACATGGAAGCCAAGATAGCAATAATGGCGATTACGACCAATAACTCTATGAGGGTGAAATGCCTTTTCATTCTCTTTTCCTTTTTTTCCCTGTTGATACGTCCGTTAAGAGCCGTTGACGGAAAAAAGTGTTCGCGTCAACCTGGAAGCTCGATTCCTTCCTTGTTTTGCCTCTTGTCTTATTTTAAGCTGCATCCAATGTGCAGCTCTATTCTTGGTCAGCTGGTAGATTTTGTTTTGAGTTGATATAACCCCAAAAAACTATCTTCTTCCCACTTACTAAAAACTATATCCCTTTTTTTGTGTGCAACCTTGACAAAATTAGCAAAAACATGGATATTATACGCAAAAGCAAGATTGTTCCGTTGCTGCCGTTAATAAAACTATGCATGTTCCCAACCTGCACATTCAGCTGATCTTTTAGTGCGTCCAGTACAGCATCAGGAGGGCTGCTTGTGCGGTGTATAAAGGCAGGTGTCCGTTCTCGGACTTGTGATTTCGCCGGCGAAGGGGATATAGTAGAGACAATGTGGCACAGGGTTTTGCCGGGCAGTCAAAAATCGAATCGTCCACGTAACGAACCGGATGCTGTGTTTTATGCCGAAAAAAGTTTTTTCTTATGCGCCGATCACCAAAGTTGATGATGTTCTTTTCAATATTTATCATCATCAGGTGGCGGAAAATGTCATCGAGCATACCCATGACAACTGTATTGAAATCACAATCGTCACAGGCGGCACTGCGCTGCACCATGCTGACGGTGAATGCATTCACTTGCAGAAAGGGGACTGTTTGGTGACGCTGATCGAAGGCAGCCACAGCATTTCCAAACCGAAGCAATTGGAGCTTTTCACCGTTTCATGCACGACTGCACTAAATCACATGGTTGGCTTCAATCTGAATTTTTTGCACGGAATACGGGATCTTTTTTCTGGGCGAGGAAAAACCAATATTTTCCACCTGAACAGCGCGGAATTCAGCGATATCTGGCGAATAGTAACGCAGATGAACAATCTGCAATCAAGCTCACAAACCGGGGAAATCCGATCATGTTTTGCGATACTGCTTTGTCTGCTGGCGCAAGCGTATTCACGGACGCTGATGACCGGCAAAAACCAGTATCGCCTTGAAAAGACCCTTGATTACATCAACAATCATTATGATGAAGACATTAAACTGTCCAAATTGGCGAAACTTTCTGCGATGTCGGAGAGCCAGTTGATCAGGAGCTTCCGCAAATATTACGGAACTACGCCTATCGGTTATCAGCTGGAACTGCGTTTGACGGAATCCCAGCGCTTGCTACGGGAAACGGGGCTGACAGTATCAGAAATATCTTATCGTCTGGGATTCAGTGACAGTAATTATTTCTCGCGTTTTTTCCGTCGCAAGATGGGTGTTTCACCGACACTGTACCGGGAAAACAGCAAGACGCGAAGGACGCAGCTCTGATTGGGCTATGGGCGCATCTTGATACTAAACGAGAAGCAATAATTACAGCTGCGTTCATCTACATAACCTGTGGATAAAGCAAATTATTGAAGAAAGGGGGTATATCCTTTCCTTGGGAAAAGTTTAGGTTAAGCATAATTAAGCGCATGCAGCGCATATTGTCATATTAAAATAATGATTCGGTGAAAGTACAACATACAAGATCAGTGGAAAAAGCAATCTGACTGACCAGGGGCTTGAACCTTGAACCCCCCGCAGTTGCATTTACTGTCTGTGGGTTGGTTATTTCCGGTCTTTTAAGATTTTTGTGAAGTTTTCGCCGAGTATGGGGATGAGTTGCTGATCGGGCAGAGGGATGGAGAGCAGCGCAGCCAGTTCATAGGACTGGTTATGTGCACCGGTATCAGAACCGAAAACGAAGCGCTGATTTCCCAGCACCAGCAAGGATTCGAGAACGGAGCGGTCTGAACAGAAGGTGCCACAGAGTTCCAAATAGACATTGGGGAAACGCAGTGCCAGCTCTTCAGCTTCCAGACGGCCGGCAGCTTCTCCACCGGAATGCCCCAGGATAAATTTTGCATTTGGGTAGCGTCCTGCCACATCGGAAAGTATCAGTGGCGCATTGTAGAAATCATTCCAAGTATGCTGCAATATGGGCAGGTGGTGTTTTTCTGCATATTCCCACATCAGCGTAAAGCCCGGATCGTTAATTTTTACCTGCCAATAGGAAGGCAGCACCTTGAAACCGATGAAAAATCCGCGACTGAAACACTCATCAAGCAGAGCTTCCGTGATATCTTCCTTGAAATACGGATTAAAAACGAAATAACCGTGCAGTTTACCACGGTATTTTTGGGCGATGCGTTCAAATTCGAGGTTGCCGGCAACCAGATCGCCGAACAAGGCTCTTTCGCTAATCATGACGATCTGATCAACCCCATTTTTGTCAACATGCTCCATGATCCGGTCCAAGTGTTTGCCGGGAACCCCCAAGTCACGCAGAAACCAACCACGGGTGTAAGGTCCATCATGCGAATGCGCATCATAGGTTTGCACACCTTCCAGTCTGCCACCTGCCCGAAAACTTTTCCATAGTGGTTTTTGTTCTAGCAGCGAGTGCTCAGGTGCCAACTTATTCGGCAAGGGTGCGATGCCCAGCAGGCGTTCAAGATTGCCATGCGCTACCGCCTCTTTTTCTGCTTTAGATAGGGACGAGTGCGCTAGTGCGCCGATAGCAGCACCATAGTGGGATTTGAAGCCCAAGCCGAAAATCAGGCGCTGAACGCCATATTCATCACGAATCAATTCAAGCGCGTCACGCATGTGCAGCCAGGAAATATCCAGATAGATATTTTGTAGACGCCACATTAAATCCAGAACACGCCCGAAACCACCCCACATCTGCTGAGTCAACAGAAAGTTCACTGTGGGAAATTTCCGGGCCAGTTCTTCCATATCTCGGAAATCCAGCTCGTTGCTCCCGAACTTTGAGTCCATCATTATCAGTGGTTTATAGGCGGCCAGTTCAGCGAGCAAACGCTCAATTTGGCGTAATGGGAAACGGCTTTTCTGTGGGTAGACCCGGAACGCACGGTTGCCGGCAGCAGCCTGAGTCTTCAGCCAGTCCAGCGTCCCAGTTTCATAAAAGTCTGCGGGAGTGAGCACAAAGACCGGTTTCAGACGTTCCTGGTGTGCAGCAATTTGTTCAAGCAGTTTCTGATTGCCCAGAATAGGGGAATATTCCATTGCGCTGCGTGCCTCCACGAGCATGCGGTCTACACCCAGATAATCCATATGTTCGAGTAAATCAGCGACTTCAGGGAAATCTACCTTTGCGGCATAGGCACTCTTGCCAACGACTCCATTGACTGCAAAATACTTCATCTGCACCACCCCTTTTGAAGAAACACCGAATCAAGCCTGTTTTGAATAGAAATATGCTTTGGTTTCTTGTAGTGAACGCGCATATGGTAACAGGGGCATATATTCCAGACCTATGTAACCGGTATAGCCCAGGCGTTCGAGTTCGGCAAGCACGAAAGGATAGTTAAGTTCGCCATTGGCCGGCTCATGGCGTCCTGGTACGCCTGCAACATGGCAGTGTCCGATATCTTTCCAGTTATGGCGCAAAAACTCTGTCTGATTGCCGCCCATGATCGTCATGTGATAGAAGTCATAGAGCACCTTGATCTTTGCACTTCCGACTTCGCGGACTATCGCAACGCTATCTAACGCAGAAGAAAGCAGGTACCCAGCATGATCCACTTCTGTGTTCAGCGGTTCCAGATTCAAAGTAAAATCTACCCCGGCAAGTTTTTCAGCCGCTGCCGCAAGTGCTTCCACTACAGCTGCACGTTGGGCGGCATAACTCAAGCCGCCAACCTGTTGCCCAGTTGTGACAATGCCGCTGTGACAACCTGCTTCCAACGCATTGGCCGCATACTTCTCGATGCGCTCAACAAAGGCCGCCCGGTTTTTGGGATTACAGGGCGCAACCTCGGCTTCGGTGGCAAAATTCATGACTATGCTGGCCAGCTTCACGCCGCCGGCAACCATCTGCTTGAGTTCGTCAACATTTGCGCCTTTCCAGGTTTCCACCGCTGAAAATCCGCATGCCGCAATTTGTTCCGCACGCGTTTTCCAACATTTTTCCTGGGTGAAAAACAGATCAATCAGGGGACAGAGCTTTAACATGAGGCTAATCCTTTCGTGATTTTTTCGGCTAACTGCTTCAATTCTTCTTCTTTTTGGAAATTACTGACGGCGATTGTGCCCATTCTGAAGATGATGTCTTTGCTGCGCGGCCAGGAATCAGCGTGGTATTTCGGCACTTGGACGGCATGTGGGCAAGTAAATGGGCAACCTTCGCTGGTCGCCGTCTTCTGGTCTATGATGTGTTCCCAGTGCCAAGCCATGTGCCAATTGCGGACACCGCGGGTGGCATCACCGGCATTGCCGCCAATTACGCCGGTCTGCTGTGCGCGGTGACAATGCTCACTGTCATCAAAAAGCATTGGCAGAGAATAGCCGCAGACCCCTTCAGGATCAGCGGGCTGAACCCACTTCACTCCGGCAGGCAGCTTGATGCTTTCCTTGAGCATGAAATAAGCTGCTCTGGTTGTTCGTATAATATCGTTGAGTTTGCGTAATTGCGCTAGTGCTGTTGCCGCAGAAAGCTCACTCATACGATAATTTTCGCCGCAGAATAATTCTCCTTCACGGCGTTCTTTGGCGTAGCGGTCTGGGCGCCAGCAGGCTGCCGTATCATGATAGCTTTGCGCACGTGTGAACATCCATTCATCCTTGGCAGTCAGGAGCCCGCCTTCGCCGCTGCCTATTACCTTGTAGGCATCCAAGCTGATGCAGCCGAAATCCCCAATCGACCCGAGAAAATTTCCATGATATGTGCCGCCGCAGGCCTGGGCAGCATCTTCAATTACCAATAGGTTGTGTTTTTTTGCCAGTGCCATCAGGGCATCCATTTGCGAGGGCAACCCCAGCATATGCACCGGCATGATCGCTTTGGTGCGTGGAGTTATTAGCTTTTCCACCGATTCTGGCGACAAAGTCAGCGTCTCATCGATGTCAGCAATTACCGGAATGGCCTTGGCAATCACCACCGCAGATGCCGTGGCAAAAAAAGTATAGGCCGGAATAATGACTTCATCACCTGGACCGATACCCGCTGCTACCAACGAAGCGATCAGGGCGCTGGTGCCGGAATTCACCGCGAGAACATGCTTTGAGCCGCTGATCCGGGCGTATTCTTTTTCCAGCTGAACCGTCTTGCTGCGAGGATTGTAATAGCGGAAAAAAACTCCCGCATCACATTTGTCCTTTGCCAGCAGATCGCGTATCTTGCTCTGCGTTTCTACTGGGACGTCAAAGACATCGATAATTTCCATCAACTCGTCAAGGCCGTACTTAACATTCTGCATCACTGTTCCTCCTTAGGATTCGTTCAAAATGAAGTTTGCATTTCTATTTTCTTTTGAACTATTGCCTTGATTTTTACAAGACTCCTTGGCTTGGTTCATAAAACAAAAAAAATGCGAAAGCTGAGCATTGCCAAAAATATAGCTGTGTTCTTTGATACTGTCAGAAAGAAGATATTGATTATTCAGATAGAATATATGGACAAAACCAAGATCATGTCGGCAAATCTCCAATTTAGGCGTTATGGTAAAGGCCGGCGCAGTAGGACTCAAGGTATATGTTATTTCAAGAGAAAATAGAATCTCTATTAGAGGCTCTGGTTAGTCAGGGGGTTTCTTTCCATTTTCCGGGGAGCCGTCCAGCTGGGGCATTATTTGGTTTGGATCAGGCTTATTATCCGGCAGAGTCTCATTCAGAGCATGTTGAGATGATTCATCTGACCAACGGGCAAGTAGCCATTCAGGTCAATGGTGCCTGGTTCCCGCTGACCGTCGGGCAGCCCCAGGTCTTTCTGATGAATACTTTTCACAGCGAACATTTCCTGGATTCGGAGCGGACTTACGAACTTTTCTGGCTATCTCTGAATCCCTTTATGATCAACTTGCATACAACTGGTTACAGTCCCGATCGCGGATATGGACAATCATCATTACGGCGTAGTCTGCATCCGCCGCGCATGGAAGCACTTTGGAAATGCCTGAAAAAACCGGTTCTTGATCGTCCGCGATTTATGGCCTTGCTGCTTGAATGTCTTGACAATTGCCTGAAAAATCCGCATGCTGGTTCGGTAGATTATCATATAGCTGCGGTTGAACTGGTGCGGCGTTATCTTGAAGATTATTATAGTCGGCAGATTCATTTAGCGGACCTGGCAGATATGTGCCATTACTCTATCGGGCATCTCAGCGCTATTTTCCGCAAGACTGTCGGTGTGCCAGTCTATGAATATCTTTGCCGAATACGCCTGACACATGCCGCAAGACTATTGCGTTCCGGTAAGCATCGCATCAAGGATGTCGCCACTGCTACCGGATTTACAGACCAGCTTTACTTCAGCCGACGCTTCAGTAAACAATATGGTATGGCGCCAAGCCGGTACGCTGAGCGATTTGGCAGAAAAACAAAAAACTAAGGCCAGGCATGGTTAATTCCTTATAGCACAAAGCTGTCAGGCCAAACATCTTTTTGACAAAAACACAACATAATGAGGGCTGTAAAACAATCTGACAGACCCTGTTGGTCTGACTGCTCAGTCGCTCCTGTCTCGTCCGTATGGGTTGTGAACCTGGCTCCGGAACTCGTGAAATAAGCCAGCAGCCTCCCCCAGGTTCCGCATTCAGATTCCATGAAATGGCGTTTCATTCCCATACCAGGCAATCGCTGAAACCTCCACGGGACTGTTATTCGTGGAAGCAATGCAGCCAATTCATGCAGGAATAAAAAAGTGCCAGAATTGAGATTCTCCACGAAAAAGTGTCTCAATTCCGGTACTACATACAAGTTAGAACTACATCTTATATTGTTATTCGCCATATGATTCAAGATATTCTATCGCACCTGAAAGATTATCGGTTTCTATTAAATTAGAAATAGCATTTACTCTTTCTCCGAAGGTTCCACCACCCATAAGCGCATTGCGCTGGAAACTTGACAATTCATTCTCAATGTAGTCTTTCGCAATTTCACCTTTAATACTCAAAGAACTATTTGGAGAAGAAACATATGTGGAGGAAGAATTAGTATAGTCTTTTGTTCCTGCCCATATTCTAAAACCAATGATGCATATCAAGAGAATGAAAGCAAGCCCAATTCCTCCCAAAATCATCCATATGGGATTATCATTCGACTTCCGGTACTTATCATCAAAACTAAAATACGTTGCTTGAGAACAATATGGACAAGTTACAAAAGCACCTCGCCATGATGATTCTCCTGAAAATGTATTGCCGCAATTCTTACAACAAATCAGTGTTTTCATACAACATTTCTCACTTAACAATCATGCCAGAAAGTCTTGTGTGCCTCTGCTATTAGAAATACTATCTTTTACGATGGTTGTCTATCGTAAAGAACAGAAACTCATGAAAAACGAACTATGGGCGTGGTTCAAAACAGGGTGACAGTTGGGATCGAAATGTGCCGACACAACTGGAAAGGCTGTTAATCGACGGCGAGAACGCCGTTTGTCCCTCTGAGCCACGCCGAACAATGAATTAAAAGAGTTTTCCTTGTGCTCCTAATACTGCTCCGGCGGTGGCGTTGATAATTGTTAACACTAAACCAATTGCATTGAGTATGATTCCAGTTTTATATTCATTTTTGCACCCTAGTATTAAAGCTACTATTGACACGGGAAGGCCGATAATAGGAAGAAGCCACATTATTAAACTAACTGATGCCGCAAACAAGACTAATGCCGCAAACAAGAGCCCATGTGCTTTTGTTTGCATTGTTGCTCGATGATGGCATCGGTTGTTGTTGATTTGCAATTGGCTGCCCCATAAGATTCTGTTGAGCATTCATTTGAGGTGCTTGCGGTTGGGCAGCTTGAACACAATCATTTGTTTGCAATGTGGGCATTGCGCTTGTTGTCCAATCCATTCGGGTTGAATCTCAAACATTCCTTTGCAGATTTGTCATTGACCTTGCATTTTGATTACTCCTTAATTACGACAGTTGAAACATGAAAACGCATTATCCAAAAAGAAGATCGAACAAAACGGCGTTGAATATTAGTCCTACAATGTCTGCTCCAAAACTTATGTACACAAATTCTTGCCCTTTTTTGTCTTTCGTGGAATAAATCTTTACAAGGCATATTATTCCCAAAACAAGTGCAGGAAAAAAACCAAAAGGCACAACAACTGTCAGCAATGGCCCGTACCATGTTAAAGCCTTTGCTACTGAAGTATAGTCAATTTCAGCCTTCTGATATGCTTGGGGAAGTAAGGCATTGTAGCAATTATTAGGTATATATTGTCCATTTTTGTACTGATGAAACCCAGCCTCAATTGCTTCAACTAATTTGCTCAATTGTTTATTAATTGCAAATTGAAATTTAACAATTGCATTAGAAGTGGCCTCAATAACGATTTTATCCGCCTCTTGATAGAAAAAGACAAATTGCGTAAATAAAAAATTATATTTTATTGTAATGCACCCTTGATTGATGTCTGATTTTTCCACTTGTAAACCGGAACGAGAACAAAATTCATTTATAAGTGCAAATAAAGTCGGATAATCTCCAATAGCGTAAAATTTATTTCCTATTCTTTGATATGAAAATGAAGATGGTGAAGCTGGTTCTTTGGGTGTATTTTGAACAAAAGTCTGCGGCTGGAAGCCGGGCTGTTGCTGGAAGCCGGGCTGCGGTTGGAAGCCGGGCTGTTGCTGGAAGCCGGGCTGTTGCTGGAAGCCGGGCTGCGGATTTATTGGCTTTAGGATAATCTGCGGTTTGTTTTTTTCAACCTTGATAGTTTTTCCACAGCTAGGGCATTCTGCATCTTGCCCAATCCATTCGTCTTCGGCTTCTATTTTTTGTTGACAGTGTGGACAATTAAATGTGAAACTCATTGTAGATTCCCCGTTGTTGGCACAAAAAGAGACGCTCAATCCAGAACGCTCCATCGAGTGCTTCCTATGAAGTAAGAAGGTCGCAATTTCAGTACATCACAAAACACAATTCCAACATCAAAAGCCGCTGGCTATGTCAGAAGAGAAACGCTAACTATCTGTGTTATGAAACTCCTTGGTTGAATGATGCCGCGCAGACGACTTCCGCGCGTAATGAAAGTGATGTAATGCCAGAACAGCCATTTGCTCCCCTTTTTGAGAAAAAAAGCGAAATCAAGCTCTGTTTATCGGCAAAGGAATAAGGCTTCTCCGAAAATGTACAGGGGAAAATGACGAATGCAAATGAAAAAAAGAAAATTTTAAAAACATGTAACTGGAAAAGTCAAACGCACGCTTTTTGTGCATTTTTTAAAATATTTTTTTGGGGCAGCATCGCAGGACGAGGGCTGCAAAATAAAAACCGGTCCTGGCACTCAGAACCGGTCGAGTATTTATTCAGATGCTAATGGCTACAGAAGACTGCCCCATTACTTTTCGTGTGCCTTTCGGTTAAGCCGGCTATGCCGGCCTGGAGTTTTGCCAAACTCCAGTCAAACCATTGTCTGCCTTGCCCAGCAAAACCCCGTTCAGATAAATTTCGCTATAAGGGTCTATCCTTTGAAAAGTCAGTTGAACCGCTTTCGCGTTGCCGTGGTACTCGAACTCTCGCTGGAAAC
>JAAZKR010000049.1 GCA_012799725.1 Oligosphaeraceae bacterium
ATAGTCAAAGTCTTACAGCACAACCTCTTAAATAGAGCCGCCGCTCGATGCCTTGTCCTGAAAATCTGCGTACATCCGTGTAATCTGCGGATAAAATGCCGCCTAGATACTTTGGGACGGGGTTAGCTAATTTTGGGAACCGTGCTCTGTAGTCTATGGGACGACTGTGAAAAAGTAATGGACTTTTTTTCTGCAAAGAAGTCATGATAATTATTGTTTGGCATTATATTTGAGCATTCACGGTTTTAATCATTCTATCCGGACTGAATTTCGCCATACAATTACATGGCTATGCTAAAGCACCGGAACAAGCACGCATAAATACGCGAAATAACAACATTGCACAAATCAAGCCATGAGTATCCGCTTTCATAAAAGCAAGCTTGTGCTATTGGTGATAATAACTCTGGTATTGCCAAGTGCGCTGAGAACGGAGGAAATGCCCGATAAGGCAGAACTGGCCGGACAACTGCCTACATATTTGCAAACGTTGAAACTCTCAGAGAATTTTTCACCAGACAGATTCCTGACCTTTTATCAAGAATATGCCCCTGAACTCTTGCAAGAATGGCATCAGGTTTGCTTAAACTCGCCTGAAACAGCAAGTCAGCATCTGCAACAACTGGTGTTGGGTTACGAGGAACTACAAGCACTTAAACAAAGCAACCCCAGCGTGTATGCGTGGAGAGCAAAACGCTTTCAACAAGAACTGAAAACAAGATTGCTGGCCAAAGAAATAAAGAAACTGGATGCCGAGCTTCAAAATAAGAGCGTTACTGAGCAGACAGATAAATTTCTACAACTGCATCAAAATAAACAAAAGCTAAAAAAAATGCTCGAAGATGACTTCCAAGCCAGACAGCAAGAACAGCAAATAGAAATGAAACGCCTGGAAACAGAAATGAATATGCTGAAAATGCTGCTGGAGGAAAGAGAGGCAAACAAAGACAATATTATACAGGAAAAATATCGCAAACTCACAAACTTGGATTGGTAGCACACAAGATATATACAGCTAGGAATTTAGCGGCATAGAAGCTGCCTTGTTTTTATTAAGTCATACCAGGAAAGCGGTGCTGTGGCTATATCGACTGACAGCGCTAGATGCACAGGCATAAAGATGCAGGTTTCGGGGTTGTTCATTGATTTGCCTCGGAGAGGCAATAGCATGGTAACCCCTGATGGAGCAGTGCAAAATACCGCCGAACCCGGGATCAGAGGCCGCACCACAAAACCGGAGCTGCGTCGGAGCGACACTGTCATAACTTCAGATAACTGAACCTCCGTGAAGCTGTATTGGCAGCATCTCGACTTTTTTGTGACTTTATTTTGCTTGCCGCCGACTCGAAAATCATTGTCAGGTTTGATTCCGGATAAATCGTTTCGGTCTGATTAAGCTGTTCCGGCAGCTCGAAAATTGCCCTGTCGGCACCCGGATTCGTCGCCCGATGTCGCTCCCACATCTCGGCGGTAGACTCGGAGCCGTAGCCCTCGCGGTCGAAGACGATCACAAACCGGCACAGGAGGGGGTTCGCCTCCAGCGCCTCCTCCGACGGCGCCCTGGGACGTTGGCGAGGAAGCGTGAAAAAAAGCGGCGGAGCCGCCCTTCGCGTATTTGTCGTGCCAATTGTCCAAAGTGCGCTTGGGAACATTGAAAACCCGGAGAATCTCGCATTCCCGGCAAAACCTAGTGTTGATCATCTGCGCAAGGATAAGGTGGAACTCACGGTCGGAGCCGGCGAGGTGGAGATAAACCTAAAAAAAGCAGCCAAAGCGGGAGTGGTAGACCTAATGAGTTTATTATCAGGCGGTTGCTAAATTTATACTGTTCGCCATGTTGCTGAACATGGCGTTTTCCGTACTGCTATTGCGCGATTTCTTCTTGTGTGTGAAAGATTTTGTTGCTAATTTTTCTTTAATTCGTTGTCATACAAACTCTTGCGAGGTGGCTTCATTGCGGCTTTTCTTCTGGTCGATCCGGCAAATTCATCATGATGTGGTGCCTTCCAGGCGCTGCCTCGGGTTCCCTCACCCTTATATGTTATTTGCATTCCCGCAATTTCCCCCACAGCGAGAATGGGACATCAACTCGTCGGAGCTGTGGGGGAAGAAATTGCGGA
>JAAZKR010000050.1 GCA_012799725.1 Oligosphaeraceae bacterium
CATTTTGTGCGCTACAGTGACGGCGACCGCTATGGCCGGCTGAAACTGCGTTCGCTTTTTGATTATGCTCAAGATGCTGCCGGCAAACATGCCGAACTGCTGGGAGTAGGCTTTGAGGAATTGCGCCAGCGCAATCAGGTATGGGTGCTGTCCCGTATTGGACTGAAAATGCAACGCTACCCGGAAATCTGCGAGCCCTTTGCCTTGACTACATATCCTATGGGCTTTGAACGCTTCTTTGCCAGACGTGAATTTCGCTTTGTTGATGGCAACGGCAAACCGCTAGGACAAGCCAGCAGCTATTGGCTGTTGTTGGAACTGGACAGTATGCGCATCCTGGACCCACACAAAGAATTGACCGACAAAATGCCCGACAACAGTGATATGAGCCTGGCCTTCGAAAGCTTGGGAAAAATCCGACCGGAAACACCAGAACTGCACCTTTGCCAAATCATTCAAGAAGCGCAGATAGATATGAATGGACACCTGAATAATGCCGAGTATGCCGCCCTGATACATAACTTCCTCGGCGCAGGAAAATATCCTAGTTACCTGCAAATCAACTACCAAAATGGCGTGCCGGTAAACAGTCAAGTGGAGTTGAGCGGCACAATCACAGCAGATAATTTTTCCATACAAGGTGAAACAGACAAGAAGATAGCTTTCCAGGCTGAGGGCAAGCTATTAAGTGAAGCATAAGCTAAGCCCCCGGTTTTAGCTGCCTAAATCCGGAGGCTTAACAAGCTTTTTTTACTACTTAAAGGGCGTCCAAAAAGGATTTTCTAACCATGAAATCCTGCAATTCCCAATCCTGGAAATCGGCGTCCATCTGCGCAATCTGCGGATAAAATGGGCGCGGAACCCTTTTTAGATGCTCTCTACTTAGTTAAGAACTCATCCCAGAAAAGAAAATAGTTGATATAATCTATGCTTTGGCTCACGGAGTCAATCTTATGGCTGCGCCTGGCAAAATCCTGCGCTATTGCTCTGGCTCTTTTCTCGTTGCCTGACTTCTCGGCAGCTTCTATCCTTGCATCTACCTTTTCTTTTTCGGCAAGCATCTGCGCCAGCTCCCGATCCAGCGGACGCCGTAATTTGCGTGCCTCACGTACCATCTCCCGTTTGATTCGAAACATGTCCCGATCCAGCTTTTCTATTTCCCTGCGTTTTTTGCGAGCCTGCTTAGGATCGTCTTGCAGTTCCAGTGCGTGTTTTTTTCGCACTTGTATGCCCAACTCATCATATAAAGAGGCCAAATCCTTGTAGCGCCTGCGCGCTGCTTCTATATGCACAGGTGCCAGTTTTGGGCGTTTTTGGGGCATCTCCAGCTTTTTGAACAATTCTTCTTCTTTAGTATCCTCCTTACCCAGCACCGGGCCTTGCACTGCATTGTCAAGTTGTGAGAAAAGCGAGGGTGCAAAAATCAGCAATAACGCACAGATGAAAACAAAACGTGTAGGATTTAATGATAAACGCATCTTTGACCTCCAAAAAAAATAAAAGCGAGGAAACTGCATATAAATGTAGTCATTACGTGCGTTTTGTCAAGCAAAAAATCAAAATCCTATGTTGCAATTTTCAAAGCATAATAATGCTGCCGTTTTAGTATAAGCCGGCAATAACCGTACAGCCAAGAATGCAGAATGCCCAAGGCTAATCCGCATGCCATCATCCTGCTTGTAAACTCAAATCTGCTTCCTTTCCCGGAGTTTTCATGTCACTTTCCGCCACGTACAAGCGGCTCTGCAAAACAATTGCAAAGTACAGCTTACGCCTATTATTCCTGCTTCTCATAGGTTTAATTATGTCATGCAGCATCCTGAGTATCTTTGCTGAAAAAATAATTTTTCAACCACCACGCTGGAAAGGCATGCCGGAACAGCATTTTTATATCGACTCCGGCACGGAGCGTGTAGCCTGCCTTTATTATCCCGGCAGCATGCCTTACGTCATATTATACAGCCACGGCAATGCTGAGGATCTCAGCAGTGTAAGGCATAAACTACGCGCCTATCAAGAGCAGGGTTTTTCGGTGATCGGTTATGATTACCAGGGCTATGGTGCCTCCAGCGGCAAGCCTAGTGTAGCCGGTGCCTGTCGCAATATAGAGGCGGTATACAAATATCTTTTGGAAGAAAGAAAGATGAAGCCGCAGCAAATTTTGGCAACGAGCTACTCGGTAGGCGGCGGACCAGCCTGCTGGCTGGCCGGTAATTATCCTATAGGTGGCCTCATCCTGGAAGCACCATTTGCCAGCGCATTTCAAGCTGTGCTGCCTTTTGCCGGATTCCCCGGCGATCGCTTCCTCAATCAGGAGCATATTCAAAAATGCCAAGCACCACTGTTGATTATTCACGGCACCAAGGATCGCATTGTACCGGTACGCAACGGCAAGAAACTGTATCGCCTGGCGGCGGGTCCAAAAAAGCTCGTCCTGGTGCCAAAAGCCGGTCATTATGATTACGCTGATCTTTTGGGCGACGCCTATTGGCAGCACTATCATGACTTTGTATACCAACTTGAACAAGAAACACTCCCCAAAAACTCAAAAAAACCGGACAAAACAACTGAAACTGACAAACCGGATATATGAAAACTTGATAATATGCGCATCTGTAATATGAAGCTTGGAGAGTGAAGCAAGAATACCTGTCTTCCGCGTCTTAAGTGCTCTCCTTGGGAAAAAAATTCTTGAGCAAGCTATAAGTCTTTGGCGTGCAAGTTCTTTTAAGGAAGCGACAATTCCCGCCTTCTTTCTCCGGCCGATCCGACTGATCCATCGGAGAAAACAATGGATCAGATCACAAATCCGCGTGCCACTCCATCCGTCAAAGCAGCATTCCTATAAATTTCCCGTACTGCCATCCTCAAACTTCTTGTTTTTTCAGAAAAATTTTTATTTTATCTGGCAGGGCA
>JAAZKR010000051.1 GCA_012799725.1 Oligosphaeraceae bacterium
CATGTTGGTGAACGGCGTCTTCATTACTATTTTCCCTCAAAATTTTCTTTTTTTGTGAAAGATTTTTTCTGGAAAGAAAGCTCCAAGTCATTGGCATATAAGCACTTTCCCGTCTGATTGTGGTGCCTTTACAAGGCACTGCCCTTGGGTGGGGTCCTCACCCCAGGCTGAAGCCTGGGGTTAAGCATGGTGAAGCGCCTACGGCGCAAAGCGTTATGCCGTAAGGCGACTGATCGACCAATCTGCATCCTGCCACTTGCACATGGGAGCGTTCGGGCGTGGGAGGGCAAACATCAATCACAACCGGGACGGTTGCGCTACTTTTTTAACCGCATGCAATTCCATCCATCAAAGTAACGCTTCTACAAATTTTCCGAGTTTTCCGCGCTTCCAGTGGACAAGAAATGGGTTGTGGATGTTAGCCCACCCCAAGTTTTTTTTGCCTATTTTCTTTACCACTCGAGTAGCAACGCCTGTTCGGGCTAAAAATTATCGAGATAAAGTCTGTTTTCATATCCGCCTGCCGCGAACTGGACGCCAAGACATAAATTCAACCGTATGCGGTTGTTCTTAGCTGGCAATGTATCGAGGGGCCATTTTAAGGAGGCGATATTTTCTGGCAAGCAATCGTATTGACCGGAGGCTGAAAGCGGCGTGGGATAAGCGATGACACGTTGCCAATTTTCGTCGTGCAAGGCAATCTGCCCCATCTCCCAATTGAATCTCAACCTCAGGGGAAATGTAATGCCTTCTGCATCTATGAAATACACTGCAAGAGTCGAGGCGTTTTTCGTTGGCTCGAGTTTTTTAATCTGGAGCAGGAAGGAATCTTTATCGATAAGAAAGCGCCAGGCAAAACAGTTTTTACCAGCAACTTGCCAAGCTTCCTGTGTGATTATTGAAGGCGCGTCGTCTCTGGCAATAAATTGCTCCCAGGCTGTTTTCCCCGACTCCAACGCATTTTCCAGTTCGCCAAACTGAGGAATTATCACATTGCGAATATGTTCCGCTCTTTGTTTTAAAAGCGATGGGTAGTATCTGTGGCATAATGCTTCCGAATGGAAGCCAAGGCGTGTATCTTTTTTGCAGAGGCGCATCATTTCCATTGAAAGATTTGCTTCCCGTTCAGCCAATATCCTCATTTCTTGCAGGGAGGCCTTTTCATCAACTCCGGAAAACAGCTTGCTCCGCAATTGGTAAAAACGCAGCAGATTCACACTGTTCTCGAAATGGAGGCTTAGAGCTTCGGCAAGGTACAAATCCAGCTTCAGTTCGTGATTTAGACACCGGAGAATCTTCCCTTTTTTCAGCCATTGCATGCCTTTCTGCCACCCATCATTGACTTTTTGCATCAAAAGCAAGGCTTCCGAAAGTGAAAAACCTGCGAGGGCTTCGCCTATGGCATCTCCGCTGGGGGGGAAGTTTGGTTTCCATGGTGGAGACAGTGGCCGCAAATATGGATAGAGTGACAATTGCCAGGCAAGACCAGTATTTTGCGGTCCATAGTATTGGAACATCAAGGAGAAGGGCATGTGCTCATACGCTTTTGTAAAATCCTCCCATGCTCTGGCCCATAATTTAGAATCAGTTCCTCCTGAATAAGTTTCAGCTAAATTCCGGATGAAATCACGTGGGGCATCCTTAAAATCCTCAAAAGCCAGCTGCCCTCCGGTATAATTCATCAATCCAGGATAATTGCCCACATACCAGCAGAACATGGCATGTTCGACCCCAAGTTTATGCATGGCCTTGAATTTGCGGTAAAGCAATTCCGGCACCGGAATGTAAGGAACAGTGCCCAATTCATGGCCGCAACCCACCTGAAGTTTCGCGGAAACCGCAACGCCGGCCTTTCTGGCGGCATGAGCCTGGCGCACAAAACGCCTCGAGGGACCGACATAGCTGAGCCAGTAATCACCTCCGCGGTGAAGTCGGCTCAATTGCCTTTTTTCCCCACCTGACTCGAAGTTGAATTGCGCAATCGCCGTAGGCGGCACGCTGGCGCCAAGCGTATGTGCCCAAGGTGCGTGCTTTTCAGGCAGGGGGCAATAAAACCAAGCGAACAGCTTAGCTGCCGGAGCTGCCTTTTTTATGCCGGCTGCCATTGCTGAAAGACTGTCTTTGATTATTTCACCATGTTTGCGCTTTCCACAAGCAGGACATTTAACCGGGATATTTTGAGTGCCCTCCAGAGAAGACAAGCAAGTGGTTGGACGTTCTCCATGCGTAATATTTATCAGGCCTCCAAGTTCTGGAACCTGCTTGAAGACGCCAAAAGTTAATTCTTCCAGGTAGCGTCGGGTTGACGGTGAACTTGGGCAAAACGTGCGTTTGTCATGAATCCGGGCACCGAACATTTCCGGATGAGCCTGTACCAGGGGGGCGTCTTCATGCAGAGAAAATGGCTCGATGCAGAACAAGTAAATCTTGATTCCATAGCGGGCGCATTGTCTGATGGTTTGCTGCAGCTTGGCGATCCGCCGGTCGGCCAGGGGGTCACGTGGTGTGAAAGAAGTTCCAGTAAGTTCTGACAAGGCAACCACCATCCACAAGCCATTGATGCCCTCGAGTGCCAGCCGGTTCAAATATCCATCCGGATAATAGTTTACATCGTCAAGTAATTCATCTGTATTTACCGGCCACCTTTTCACCGGGCTGAAAAAGCAGCGGCTAATCCTTGTTTTCAACCATGGTTTCCGGTTCCACTTCCCGCATGGCAAGTTGCCTTGCGAAGCCCGCAACATATCTGCGATGGCATAGACTCCGCGGCGTATGCCTTCGCAATCATTGGCAGTGACGGTAGCCATCTCGGGGGTGACTTCCAATAAATATTCCTCGAAGCAGGTGGTGCTTCCCTGTTTGATGAATACCTGATACGCTTTCCGGGAGTTTCGGCTGCTCCTAATGTTACTGGCTGTTTTCGTCAAATGCTCGAGGGCTGTAGAGAATCTTTTGTCCGGATCAGGGAACTGGTTGATGATTGAAACAGCCCGCTGTGCAGCAATATTTTTGTTGCTGTGCAGGTTTTCGGATTGCAGATAATGCAAATCTTCAATAAACTTCCATTCCTCAACTGGTGGCGGAGGCGGAAACTCAGCCAGTAATTCAGCTGCTGTCGGGTAGCTGCGGCAGGGCGTTTCGTTGTCAGTTGCCGTATTCATAAGTAGAGGGCGTCCAAAAAGGATTTTCTAACCACGGAATACACAGAACACCTGGGTTGGTAAGATCCACAACCCAGTTGAAAGACTCAATCCACAGATTACACAGATTATACAGATGCCGCAGATTTTTTAG
>JAAZKR010000052.1 GCA_012799725.1 Oligosphaeraceae bacterium
AAATGACTCCGTCACAAGCGTCTGTCGGGTTCAAGCTGGAAATGCTGCCCCCTCCCTCTGGGAGAGGGGCTGGGGGCGAGTGTAGTCATAGTCGCCTTTTGGCTTCAGTACGCATCGGAAGAAGCTCTGATTATCGGTCAAGAGGAAAAGTCAACTGCTTTTTTTAGTATTAACTATATCTCATCCAAGTCCAGTTTACAGACTCTGGCCACTTCGGACTCGGTAGTTAAACCTTCGGCCACTTTCAGATCCCCATCTTCTTTCAACGTACGCATGCCGCTACGTCTTGCAATGCTGCTGATCTCGGAACTATCCTTGTTGGTATTAATAGCTGCGCGCAAGGCGTCATTGATAACCATCAACTCGAATATAGCCACTCGTCCGCGGTAGCCACTGCCAAGACAGTTGCGACAGCTGCGGCCATCCTGGGCGGCAGACCTGCCGCTGCCCTGACATTCTACGCAAATGCGGCGCACCAAGCGCTGTGAAGCTACAGCCAGCAACGATGAGGAGATCAAAAAACCCTCCACCCCCATTTCTATCAAGCGGCTGATAGCGCCGGCAGCATCATTGGTATGCAGGGTACTCAGCACCAGGTGTCCGGTCAAGGCGGCATGGATGGCGATTTCCGCCGTCTCTCGGTCACGGATTTCCCCCACCAGGATCACATCCGGGTCTTGTCGCACTATAGCGCGCAGTCCATTAGCAAAACTCAAGCCTATATTGGCGCGCACCTGTATTTGAGTCAGGCCTTCAAGCTGATACTCCACCGGGTCTTCTATAGTGATGATTTTACGAAAATCTGCATTAAGCACGTTCAGGATACAGTACAGCGTAGTAGTCTTACCGCTGCCGGTAGGCCCCACCACCAGGATGATACCGTGCGGCATATTGAAAAGATGGGTGAGTTCTTCCATAGTATCAGGCAAAAGCCCGATTTTGCTCAGTTCGAAGACTTCCGGGTCTTTCTGCAAAAGACGCAGAACTATACTTTCCCCATGCATGCCCGGCACAGTGCTCACGCGCACGTCTATGGCAGTCATGCCAACACCAGCCAACTCTATGCGACCGTCCTGAGGCAGACGATGTTCAGCAATATTCATGCCGGCCAAAAGTTTAATACGTGAAGCAATAGCAGCATATTGGTTTTTAGGCGGACGCATAATCACCTGCAAAAGCCCGTCAATTCGAAAGCGCACCGCTACATCGTTTTCACCCGGCTCTATATGTATATCTGAAGCACCGCCCTCCTGTGCCCGGGCAAAAATATCGCTGACCAGTCGCACTATAGGTGCCTCTCGAGCCAGATCACGCAAAGCTTCCACGCTGCCCAGATCACCCGGATCCTGGCCAACGGCCTTCTCATCTGGTCTATCGTAAACTGTGCCTATGTGCCTTTCAACAAATGCGCGTCTAGCCAGTACGAAGCTGGTTTCGGCCTCATAAAAATTTTTCCACAGCAGAGCCAGTCTTCCCGCGCCATATGGTGATGCAACAGCCAGCGTAGCGCGTTCATTATTCCAAGCCAACGGCAAGCAGCATTCGCTATTGAGGAAATCGTAGGTTACTTCCGGATAAAAGTTAACCTCTCTGGCTTCATGTTCATCAAGTAATGGCAAGCCGGAGGCCTCAGAGTAAATTTGCAGCAAGACGCTTTCTTCCAGCTTGCCATCATCCACATAGGCCATATCCAACTCGGCAGTTCCGCACTTTATTTCCGCCTCGCTGACACCACGTAAATGCTTAAGCAAGCCGGCTCGCACCTTGTCCTGCAGCAACCCGGACTCTCCGCCCGTCACTAGTCCTTCATCATGTGACATCAATTACACCTTGCATTTTTTATCTGCATCCCTGTCGTATCGGGAACGCCAGCATCCCTGGCAGGCTTATCTTCGCTACTAATACAGCTCGGTGGTACGCGTCTTGGCAATTTCTTCCAGCGATGACTTGTATCTTCTGATAAGCTCCTCCTGCGGATTTTTTGAATCAAGCACATTCACGGTCAGCAGGATAAGCAGCTCGGTACGCACATTGCTAATCTCGTTGTAACCGAACAACGCTCCCAGATAGGGGATATCTTTTAGCAAAGGAATACCGTAACGCCCGGTGGTATTAGTGCTTTGAATCATACCGCCCATAAGCAAAGTAGTGTTGTCAGACACCACCAGCTCGGAGGAAACCGTCTTCTTCGAGATGGTAGGATTGGTAGTATCAGCATTGCGTGAGACACTGGAAACCTCTTGTTCTATGACCATGCGCACATCGTGTCCAGCCGTGATATAGGGCGTCACATTCATAATCACACCTACATCTTTGTATTGGTAGTTCGTACGGAAATTATTGCTGCTGTCGCTATATGTTGTAGATTCCGATGCTATCGGTACTGATTCGCCGGCCTGCATGCTGCCCTGCGAGCCGCTCATGACCACCAGCTGCGGTTCGGAAAGCACCCGCGTATTGCCTTCTCCGGCATAGGCCTTCAGAAAAGCCAAGGTATCACCGGCTCGGTTATTGAAAAGCATGCCCAGGCCGGTTGAGGCCAATGCGTTCAGCGTATCGCCACCGCCCTCTCCCGCATCACCGCCGCTAATCAGATTACCGGGGGCAGGTGATTTCAGCACCGTGTTGGCTCCAAAGCTGCCTGCCGCCAGCGTGCCATTCAAAAAAGCGCGCTCCAAGCTGTAACTAATGCCGAACTCATGGCTCTCGTCCAGTTTGATCTCAGTAATAATGGCTGAAATAGCCACCTGCCGCGGCGGCACATCCTGGCGTTGCAAGAAAAGCTTGATCAGATTCCAAGTACGCGGCGTAGTCTTCAAAGTTATACGGTTGCTTTCATCATCACTATAGACAATGACCTCGGTGTCGAATACTGTCGTAGCCAAAGAACTCTTGCTACTGCCCTGCTCATCACGTCTGCCTGTAGCAGTGCGTGTTTGCCGGGCGCTGCGCGTCTGTGCTGTCTGCGTATCGGCGCCGGTGCTCAATGTACCATCTCTGCCGCTGGCAGCACTGGCTCTAGCTGAGGTACTGTGCGTAGTTGACACCGGACTTGGGCTGCTGCTGCTAACCGTGTTAAAAAACGCGCCTAGCGCAGCGCTAAGTTTTTCCACTGTGCTATGGCGCACATTATAGAAGTATATCTCTTCGCGATCCAGCAGATCGGAGCGATCCAGGGCACTCACCCAGCTGCCCACCTCGTCCACCACCTCACTCAATGCTGCCGAGACTATGATGGCGCCCACTCTGGGCAAGGTGGTAATCTTGATAGCACCGCCGCTGCTGCCGGTTCCGGTAGCTACCGGCAAACCCAAGACCGGGAGCAAGAGCTGCAATTCAGCGGCCAGTTCTTCGGCATCCACCTCTTTGCATTGAAAACATTTCACTGGCCAAGCCTGTTCGCCTTTGTTATCCAAACGCTTGACAAGTTCTCTGATCTTATTAATATTGGCCGGAGCCTCGACGACAAGCAAAGTATTGGAATCAACTATGTCAGTGACCGTCGCACCATCAGTCAGAAAAGGGCGCACTAGATTGGCAATATCCGCACTCTTCTTGTAGCGTACGCTCAAGAAATCGACAATAACATTGGGCTGTATCTCATGGTCTGCAAAGATACGCCTCTCTTTGGGCATCTTATCAAAGGGCAGAATATGCACGAAACCGGGGTTTTTGGAGGCATACGCACCGGCCAGCCAAAGTATATGCTCGAAAGTAGCCCAAGTTTCCCTTGCCGTCATGCTGGCCTTGATCTCCATAGTGATCGCACCTTTCACGGCCGGGTCTACCAAATAGCTGAAATTAAGCATGTTCTCTGAGGCAAAGGTCTTGGTGACCACGTCAATCGAGTCGCCATTAAAAACGAAACCGACGTCAAGCACGGTTTCCGGGTCCGGCACCCCTTTTATCAGATTATCAGGATACTCCGAGATCGCAAAGCTTTCGCCTGCTTTCGAAGAAATCCGATCTGGCATATCCAATTTACGTTCTTTGGCTGGTGCCTCGGCAGTGGCGCTGGTATCCACCGAAATTGGCGACTCATCAAGCATCTCGGCTTGACGCGTGGTGATCTGCCTAAAAGGCAGTGGTCGCTGCTCGGCAGCAGCACTCTCCTCATATAAAGGCTCCGGACCTATAAAAACTGGTTCATCAATACTTTTGCAAGCGGACCAAAAAAAGATCGACACAACACTGCAAAGTAAAAATGTGTGCTTATAAATCAAGTTGGACATAACTAACTCGGGGCTCAAAAACAAGAGAACACGTGGTTGTGAACGGGGACAAAAAGTACGCAATCCGGTCTGTGTATAGCTTTATTTTATTATGCCACACAATGTTAAGCGACCGGGCATCCATCTCTAGCGCTTGCTCCGGGCACGCCTTTCTGCGCTTTCGCGGTAAAGCTGCTGCAAACGCTGCTGTTGTGCGTTGACTTCCCCATCTGAACGAGTGGGGGAAACGACAGTGCCTTGCGGTTGCGCACCCTGCGCTTGTTCCGCTGAATCCTGCTGCGTCCGTGAGCGTCGGCTGCCACGCGACCCGGCAAACATGCCGCCCTGCTCTCTGGGAAAGCGTCTTCTGGCGCTTGGCGTTCCGGCACTATCCGATGACCTGGGCGGCCCGGGCGGCCCAGGCGGCCTTTCAGTCTGAGGCGCATCTGCAGCGGCGGCGG
>JAAZKR010000053.1 GCA_012799725.1 Oligosphaeraceae bacterium
GGCTGCCGCCCATAACAAGCCACTAGAAAATTTCTTCGAACTGAAAAATGTGAAGTTGAAAGTCGAAGAAAAAGAATGAACTTTTCTCTGAAACCGATGTCCCTACACCTGGTCGCGATATTTTCTGAACCAGTTCCAGAAAGCCGTGGGGGAGGAGAAACCTAGTTCGTACGCCATCTCTTTCTGACGGACTCCCCGTTTCAAGGCGTTGCGGACATATTCCAACCGGACCTTATTAATGTATTCCCCTACGGTCATGCCTATCTCATTCCGAAATTTATGGGCTATATATCCCCTAGTGTAACCTGAGATCACAGCCAAATGTTCCAGAGAACATTCCCGTCCGCTCCGTGAACGGATATAGTCCATTAAATCCTTCATTGGGGTATGCTTCTGCATCTCTGGGGATTGTTCCGCAATGCGGAAAGCCATCTCATCCAAAGCAGCATTGATGGGCGCTTTCATATAATCTTCCACTTGCTGTTCCGTGACGTTTTCGTGTTGTGTCAATAAGTTCCATCTGACCTCAATCAAGCGCAGAATATACTCTGGCATCATAAAACGTGACATTCCCCTAAAGCTGCGACTCTGACCATTGAGCAATACTTCAACAATACTCAAGTGCATCTTGCGTTCATGAAAATAACCCCAAAGATGCAGGTAATTGTTATCTTCGTGGATATATCTGTGACCGTGGGGCAAACCTGCATCAAAGAGAAAAAGCGTCCCCGGCTTGCAAGGATATACACTGTCATTGCACATATAAGCACCACCCCCTGCGATGACAAAGAGAAATTCCCGTGTCGGATGCGAACTGCGTCGGTATTTTCCGCACAACTCTTGAGCACGGGGCGGCGTGACCCTGCTGATGATCTTCAAAACACCGCGTCGAAGAATGTTAATTATTTCCGTGATTTCTACCATTTGTCAATAATGCAGAATTGATCAGTTCTTCAAGCCGTTGGTTGCCTTTGATATTCTGAGTGGCACTGTTATGCCCGGTACGAGGATTGGTGGTCATGCTTTTTTTGCATGTGAGTGCGTTGTAAAAAGCAAAGACATTGGACGCAGGACACACTTCATCTGCAAATCCAGTGCAGACAAAAACTTCGCATGTTATGAGAGGTGCCAGGTTGACCAGATCGAAATAATTTCCCGCCTGATACGCCTGAGTATCGCCTTGGCGGATAAGCGCGGCGGTGCGGTGGGGAATGGAGGGCATGCGCCCTGATTCGCGGGTATCAAACTCAGAAAAGCAGGGAACAGTGACCACAGCGAATGTCACATCTTTATCTAGTGCGGCGGCAACGGCAGCTTGTGCACCTCCTAGACTTCTGCCGGCGGCAGCCAGATTTTTCTTGTCCCATTCCGGACGGGATTTGATGAAATCCATGATACGCATGACTCTCAGGTAAATATCCCCCATGACCCATGTATCCCGGTCATGGATATCGAGTTCACCTTTCTTGATGGCGTCCGGAATATTTTTGGTGTAAAATTCGGCCGGTTTGCCGACGGGGAATCCATGCCACGTGGCATAAAAACTCAGAACGCCTCGTTTGGCTTTGGCAACGGCGAGGTCTTGGTGGGCATCACCGTAAACCCAGCCGCGAAACTCTACAACGGCGGGACAACTCTCCGGGCTGGCATTCTTGGGAACGGCAAGATATCCGGTCGCAGGACGGCTGCCGGTACAGGGGATTTCCACAGCATAGAGTTCGACATTGTGCGCACCTGAAGGAAGAGGCGTCAGACTGGGCGCAAGGGGAACCTTGTCAAGGTCCTCACGTTTTTTCTGCCAGAAAGCCTCGAAATCCACAGGACGGGTAACCGTGGTCTTGATCTTTTCAGCGTCAAAGAGCGCTCCTATCTCAGCAACTGTAGTGGGCTTGCTGCTGTGTATTTGAATGCCTTTGCCTTTGAGGGGTTTGTCATCGTTTCCAATGATTTCAACGCCAAAGTAAAGCCATCCGGGTTCATCGAGGGTATGCGAAATGGTCACCGGGGAACCATCAGTCTCAAAGTGCTGCGTTAGAAAGATTTTACCCTCTTTCTTCACGGTCAGACGAAGCTTTTCTTTTGCGAGGGGTTCGCCGTCCCTCCTAACAAGGACTGTGCAGATGGCCTTTTCACCACACTTGTAGAATCCGTCAACCTTATCAAGGGAGATTTCAGCCTTATAAGCAGCCCATAGCGATAGAGTTGATAACAGTAAAAATGGTGAGAAAAAAAATTTCATATTCTATTCTTTCCTGACAACTCAAATCACCTCATGGACCTTACACCTCGTACCATGGTTAGCGTGAAATATATGTATTTCCGTTTTTCTGGAGATGGTCAGCGCGGCTGAGGGTCATCATGTGGGCTCCGTCAGAATTTTTTCAGAAACGCCAGGCTCTCGGCGGCATCGGCAAAGTGATCCTCCGAGTGATCCTGTTCATAGATCAGCCACTGACAGGGGGTTTCTTTGGCGACGGCAATGCACCCGGCAAGGTCCACACAGCCTTTGCCCAGTGCAGTCATGGTCTCGCGTTCCTCCGGAATACGCAAGTCCTTGAGGTGAATCTGCTTGATACGCGACGCGTAACGGTGGATATATGCCACGGGGTCCACGCCTGAACGAGTCAACCAGCACACATCTGGCTCGATAAAAACCTGCACAGGATCCGTCTGTGCAAGGACACGGGTCATTACATACTCCCCATCCTCCAGGCGGGAGAATTCCTGCCAATGGTTGTGGTAAGAAAAAACCGTTCCATGCGCGGCCGCATTTTTTCCCGCCATCTGACACATCTCAAGCAATGTCCTCCAGGAATCCGGCAGATTTGTGGTGTAACTAAAGGTCGCCGCTGGAGCGTTCAAGGCTTTCGCCATTTCCCACGCCGGTGAATCCATTTCACACAGCATCTCTTTGGGAAACATGGTTCCGGCGCATTCAAGTTTCAGTTCCCGGAGAAAAGCGGCCAGCTCCTCTGGCTCGATGCCGCCGTAATTATTGGCAAATTCCACCCCATCGAAACCCAGCTTGGCAATTTCTTTGAGGGTCCCCTTGAAGTCCTGCTTGAGTTCTTCCCTAAAATTATAAAGTTGCAACCCATGTTGCATTTTTTACCACTCCTTTCCGAAAATGTTGTCTGCATTGCGATAAAGAATATTGCGGACATCGTCTTCTGAAATATCTGCCGACACCACGCCGCCCACAGCCTGATATTCGTCAAACCAAGGTAGGTCCGTGCCATAAAGAATATGCTCACTGCCCACTCTGCGGACAAGGTCTTCAATGATTCCCCGTTCACCGGGAATGGCAGTCAATTCCAGATACACGTTGCCGTCATTCTCTTTGATACAACGTTCCGCACTGTCCCAATCTCCGAAAATGGAGTGTCCTAAAAAGAATTTCACTTTGGGGTAACGCTGGATTATTTCCAGCATAATCGGCCCGCCATTGAAAGGAGAGTTTCCCCAAGTGTGACAAAGCACCGGCAGTTCCCGTTCAGAGGCAAAATCCAGCGCGTATGAATAGGCGGGGTCCGTCATTTTTACCTTGTGATAGTCCGCCAGAAATTTCAAGCCAATGGCGTATGGTCGCCATTTGTCAAAATTGGCAAGTTCCTTGCGCATCAGCTGCGGATAATTGGGGTTGATCCCGACATACATGCGTAAAATATCCGGATGCTGACGGCAATTCTCGGCGGCAATTTCATTGCCATCCGTACCGTAAAGGGCGGCATAGTGGGAAAAACACAGCCGTTTCACACCAATGCGTTCTGCATGGCGGATCATATCAGCCGCTTCACACCGGGCCATGTAAATAGCGTAATGCTTTCCCATATGGGCGTGCATGTCATAAATGGGAAAATCTGCTTTTCCATTCTGCCAAAAAGATTGGGCGATCGTATTGTTTTTTTCCCAAAGGCACTGCTTTAGCATAACGACTCCTCCAACATCGTTTCAAGATTTTTTCCGGCGATAAGTGCAATATCCTGCGCATCCAGCCCGGAGTGTTTAAGCTGAAGCATGGAGGCACCCTGATTGTAGCGGGGGAAGCCGCTTGCATATAGCAGACGTTTTGCGCCGTACAGCTTGGCCAAGTCGGCAATGCCTTCGGGCACCCAATAGCCTGAAAACTCCACATGAACCCCTGCATACGCTTCTAGCAGAGGACGCAGATGACGGTCACGCCCCCATTTATCTCCGCCGTGAACAACGCAGTACAGATCAGGGAATTCGCGCAGAAATGCATAAAGATCGTCCCACTTTCCTGCGAAACAGTTCAGGAAAACAGGAACTTTACGTTTAACCGCTTCATCTAAATACTTTCCCAGCGTAAGACGGCAGGGAATATAACGGTGACTGAAGGGGTCAAGGGTTAAGGCATGCACTCCATTCTCTTTCATTGATGAAAAAAATGCCTCCGGCTCAGGAAGTTCCCCACATTGGGAGGGAAGCAGGTTCCAAACACATTCCAGCCGTTTTTCAGGATCCTCCTTTTCCAGCATCTGCACCAGGATTCTGTTGGCATTTTCAGCCCCCAGAAAGCCGGCGGAATTGTGCTGCACCAAAGCCCGGTCAACCCCGAAATGATCCATGTCCGCCAGCAGACCAGAAATGCCGGGATAAGGACGCTCGACCCCATCACCTACCCGACAACAGGCATCAAAAAACATCAGTTCCTTCATAATTTCTACATCGCCTCCCTGACAAAATTACCGGCTTTTCCTGAAAAAAATTGATTTTAGGGCTGCTATTTTTATGGCTATAAGATACTACATAATTACTGCTTTTGTCAATTCACGAATCGTGCTAAAAATACATAAGAATTGATAAATGATAAGGAAGGCGTCAGCGCGAACCTGGGGGGGGCAAGTAATGCAGCAACCGGGTAATGGGGCAATCTTCTGCAGCGTGTGGTGCGTGGTGTGGGTCAGACGTGATGGACAGGTAGATAAAGTGGACAGCACAAAGACCTCTCCCCGCACCCCACGGCAGTCAGGGCATCGCAACCGGGACGGTCGCGCCACTTTTTAAACTGCGGCTTCATCCTTGGCGATGGTCGTTTGCCCCAGGAGGATGATCAGCTCCTTGATGCCGAAGGTGCTGCTCCTGTAGTAGACCCATTTGTCAACGAACTGATTATTCCGGCAGTTGATTACTGGCCGCATGAAACGATGCTCTGTAAAGTTCGGGTCGATATTCAGCTCCCAGTCCATATTAGAAATGATCTGAATCCGTGAAGCAAGCCTCCTGAAAAAGAGCTCAAAAAAGTTGACAACATGCTGATTTGTAATATATTATGTTGTCATCACAACATCATAATTCCACTCGCCAACGAGATTGTAACGATTGATTTAATGCAAGGTTCAGAAGAAATCAACTCGAACAGCGGTCTATCCTTTGTCAAAAGACTGCTGGGCGGAAATGCCCGCATGAAGGATTGGGATGCCGAGCTGCCTGAGGCAGCCAATTCCTGTTACCCGACATCCGCCATTGTCCGCAGCACCATTGGCCTCATGACCGCCGGTAACAGCAGCTATGCCGACATTGAGAAGTTCCGTTACGATTTTCTCTTCCGCAGGCTTGCGGGCGGCAGCGTCCCCTCGCAGGAGACCCTTCGGCAGCGCCTGGACGCGCTTGCCGGACTGGCAGCGCATTCTAGACGCAAACGTCAGCGACCAGCTTTCGCGAATCCAGCTCACGCGGATTAATGTTGACGGAGAGGAACTGATCCCCCTGGATATTGACGTCGCGGTGTTTGAGGACACTTTCTCGCACAAGGAGGGCGTCTTATTGACTTATCACAAAGTCAATGGCTTCGCCCCCATTTTCTGCTATGCGGGTCGCGAGGGGTTCATGGTCGCCAACGAACTGCGCCCCGGAAGCCAGCACAGCGGGAATGGGGCGCTGAAATTTCTCAAGCGGTGCATCGCCATCATGCTGCAGGCGGGATACGAGGCGAAGGAGTTGCTGGTGCGCCCAGTTGCGCTATCGTCTCCGCACGGTGCTGCTTGACTTCATCAAGATCGGATGCAACAAGATCGTCAGGCACGCCAAACAGCTCCTCCAGAAATTCGGCAAGAACTGCCATAACCTCTTTATAATGAATGAGATTTATGCGCGATACTGAACTGGGCGCACCAGCAGCCATTCCAGCCAGTAGTGCTGCAAGGCGACACGAAAAGGACGCTTGCGCCCATGATCTGTGTTTCTCGCACAAAAAACATCGAAGGAAGCTCAAATGAGTCCATAGAGACATGTTTCGAAGAAATATAACCAGACTGCGCGTGCGCCGATTGAAAAAATCATCATTTTTTCAAAATCAGAGTTCCTGAATCCGCAAAAATGGCGATGCGTTTTTTACTTCACGGACTCAGGATTATATGAAAGTTTTGTTTACAATATCTCAATCTTGAGAATAAAATGGGGCCTTCTGCAACTTCTGTAAAGTATATCTGATGCCGTTTCATCCTTGACTGTCCGACCGGTTTGCGGTTAGGACACGGAGGAAGTTTTTGCCGAGGATATTGGCTATTTCCTCATCGGAAAACCCGTTCTTGACCAACCCCACGGTAAACAGCGGCCAGTTGAGCCATGCCAGGGTTCCGTAATGGCTCTCATTGGGAGTCGGGATGTTTTTCTTGTTGGGATTGGGAAACTCCGCCCAGTTCCCCCACCAGCGATCGGAAAACTCAGCATTTTCATACGTGGTGACCAAGTGACTCGTAGGCCAGAGATGCATATACCGGCCATCCGTTCCAATTCCCACATGATCACTGCCGATGAGATTGGCAATATACCGGATATGTTCGAGCATCATCAGCAAATCTCCATTGCCGCCCAGCATGCTGGAAACGGCGTAAACACCGATCAACCCGCCTTTATCTGCAATGACCCGGAGTGTCTCATCACTCTTGTTGCGGATGAAATCAAACAATGTTTTAGAGGCGGTGTGGGAAGCCATGATGGGTTTTTCTGACACCTGCGCGGCCTCGATGCTGCTTTTTTCTCCGGTATGAGCCACATCAATGATGATACCGGCTTTGTTCAGATAATGAACCAGTTCCCGTCCCAGGGCGCTTAATCCGGCATTGGCCTGTTCAGCGCAGCCGTCTGCGGCAAAATTTCTTCTGTTATAACTCATGTGCATCAAACGGACCCCCATGCGTTCCCAGACATCGACCCATTCAATCTCATCGCGCAAGCTTACCAGACTTCCGGCAAAAGGAGGGCCGTTGACACTCCAGATGACGGCGATCTTTCCTTCGTCATTGATCTTTTTGATGTCTGCTGAAGTTCCAGCCTGAACTACGGTGTCGTGGAAAACACGCATCAGCTGAATGGTGTCTGCCATACTCTTGAAATCATCTTCACGCGTTTTACCTTCGCCCACGGAGTGAACCATGCAGTTCAAACCGCTGGCACGCATGATCTTTCTGAAACGGTCGGCACACTCGGGATTAAAACAACACTGGTCATAGTGAACGTGACTCATTCTTTCAGACAGTTCCCGCTGTCCGATATTTTTGGCTTTGAGTTCGTTCCAGAGCTCTACAAAGGCTTCATTCCAAGTCGCGTAGGGGAGGAACCCGAAGTGGTCTATCGCAAACAGGGATTGATGCAGTTCAAGACCGTGCTCCAGTTCTTTCTGTGTCGGAACCAGCAGTTTTAATGCCGCGTTCCAACAGTTTTCGTGACTTTCTGAAATAAATTTCATTTGCCGTCCATGCCTTTACCATGATTGTCGATATTAAACATGCTTCAGGGACTTTTGTCCGTTATCTCTCGATAGACGCAGCCGCGTTTTTTCTGTCCCTTCCTTAATGTTCCATGCCCAATGGAGGACTCCAAAAGCGCAGACAAGCATGACACAGAAAACCGACAGATAGGCACTGCGCGAGTAAATCAGTTTGCCGCCGACATTTTCAGGAGTAAACAAGCTCAACATACCGCCGATTACATTGCCGAAAACAGCCACAAGGACGTAGCTGAAGGAGTTTGCAAACGCAATGGCGCTACTTGTTTCACCAGAAGCGTTGTTCTCTTTGATCATTGGGATCACAATGGCGGAGAGACTGGATGTTGAAGCAAAAAGACAGATCAGCACAGCAGGAATGATGTTGCGGATGTTCAAAGCCGTCAGTATGACCATCAGCAAAAAAAACAAAAGTGTCGTAAACGCCGTCAGCAAACAGAAGGGTTTGCGCCGGTTGCCCAGCTTTTTGCATCCGATAACGTAGACAAAACCGGATGCGGCAGTAATAAGGCTTGTAGTGGAAAGAAATACGGCCGCCGTGCTGGAAGGAATACGACAGAAATCCTCAAGAAACTTTTTTCCGATGACCGTCTGAATGGAATAAAATAACCCCCAGTGGACGCTGAAAAAGAGATAGATGTTCCAGTTGCTTTTTATTTTCATTACGTTGACGAAACTCTTGCATGAAAAAGGAACATCCCGCACTGGAGGTTTACTGATGGAGGAAAAGGGCATAAGATAAAACAAATAAAGCACCAGCTGCAATGTTGCGACGGCCGCAAGAACAATCCGCAAGGATGAGTGCGACACAGCAAAAGAAAAGGGTGCATTGGCCATGATTCCGCCGGCATATCCAGTCATAATGATTATGGAGATTATACTGGAATAGTTCTTCTTGAAGTAACGGATGGCTTCGGTAACCAGTCCTAGGTAAAACGTGCTGCCGCCTAGTCCGGTAAGTCCTCTTCCGATGCAGAGCAGGCAATAGTTGTCCATGAAAGCAAAGATAAAACTGCCCAGCGAGAATACGATGCCGCCTGCCGCGATGACTCTGGCACCGCCAAAGCGGTCGCAGAAAAGGCCTACAAAAAGCTGGGATATGGCATATACATACATAAAACTTGCACCGAATCCCGTTACCTGGGAGGCAGTAAGACTCCACTTCATCTGCAATTCATTGAACACAGCCCCCGGAATAGCGACACGCTGCACATTGGCACAGGCAAAAAGCAGCGCACCGCAGATGAATAATAAAGGGACACTGTACTTTTTTATCAACCCTGCCATGATCGAAAATCTTTCAATATCGGATAGCTGCTGTGGGGAGATGGCATATCTCCTCGGCATTCTTTGCTTCGGCTCATTCTCCCTGGAGTGGTTGGCTGAATACGCCGTCAAGTAGTGAACTCTCCGCCAGCGGTCCTCAAAGCCTATTCTTT
This sequence comes from Oligosphaeraceae bacterium, assembly GCA_012799725.1. Classification (GTDB taxonomy): domain Bacteria; phylum Verrucomicrobiota; class Lentisphaeria; order Oligosphaerales; family Oligosphaeraceae; genus JAAZIY01. Next base: position 9,190 of record JAAZKR010000053.1, read on the forward strand.
TTTCACCGGCTTGCTCTTGGTGAATCCATAACGTTCATAGAAGCAAAGCTTTCCCATATCGCTGATTCCCATTTTTTCATGCGCGTTGCGGAAAGCCGTCAGTTCCTGCATGCATTTCTCAAATTCCTCCTCGGCGTCCGGAGAGGGGTTGTTGAGATTCGCCAACCTGGCAAGATGCATCTTCAACGTCAACTGAGCATGCCTCAAGCCTGCTTGCAGAAATTCCACTTCCGCTTTTGCCCTTTCGCTGTCGGCTTTTTGGGCGGCGACTTCAAGGATTTTCGCACTTTCAGTGAAAAATTCAGGTTTGATAATGGAGGCGCAGAAGTCACCTGCGGTGAAAATATTCAGATGCAGACCGCTTTTCTCCTCCCATTTTTTTACATCGTCCCTAGTGACGGCATCAGAAAACTGCTGCCAATAGGCATAATATTTGCGTACTTCAGGAGCCGCCTTGCCGAAAATGGCAAAGTACTCATCAGCAATCTGCTCGAGGGTCTTTTCCGGATGCTGGGTCAGGCGAGCGATCGTATAGTACATCAAGCCCTGGGTTGAAAACTCACAGCGCAGTGCATCAAAGAACACGCGCCGCAGCTGAGGCATATGCAGTACCATGCGGTATTCTCCACCAAGCTGCGCAGTGTACTGCAAAGGCATGCATCCGTGAGCCCAAGTGGCGTTGGGGCGGTACTCGAGCTGACATCCGGTTTGCGCCCATCCCTCCAGACGTTTTTTGCTTTCCTCCATTCTTTTTGCTTCCATTGGGAACAACGGCGTGCCGGCGTAACTGATGATGATCCGGTCATTGAGCTTTACCTCCTGCGGGGGATTGGTGTAGTTTGCATAGGCATAACCATATACTCTCACATTGGGGTTGTATTTGCTTGCCTTCCTCAGAATCTCGAGATAAAAGCGACAGTAACGGTCGGTAAGACTGTGCTTGATGTCAGGCTCCCCTTGGTAAATCCCCAGAGCCGTAAAACGCTGGCTGGCATGGGGGACTTTTTTATCTCCCCAGTAGGGCGCATCCGTAGGATCGAACAAAGGGCCGTCCCATGAACGGCATTTCTCGCAGGCACAGAGTCCGGGAACATCGTTCTCACAAGCGGAGATGATGTTCCAATAACCTTCGTGCCAGCGGGCTTTTTTCTGACTCCACTCTTTGATGAGCTGGTCATGCAGGTCGGAATTGGAAATACACATGGGGATGTGTCTGCCATTGTTGTTTCCCGGCAGCGGGCGGCGGGTGCCGTCAACGAGCAGGGCGAAGTATTCCGGATTGGATTTGCCGAAACGTTCCCAGTAATTGGTGAACGAGTGCCCGCCGTCGGGGAACCAGTAGGTCGTAACCATTCCGTGACGCAGCATCCAAAGGCGGCAATCATTGATAAACTCCTGGGCAAAGGCGAAATCTTTCCATCCGCCCATGGCTTGCACCGGGTTGCTGAGACTCATAGCCACCGCTTCAAGGCGGGGTTTACTCTCATGGTCAAAGGGCTTTATGGAAATATTTTTTTTGACCGGGGCAACAATACCCTGATCACCGGGGCGGATGTAATGAATCCCGAACTCTTTATCGAGCAGCTCATAAACGGCAAGCAGTGAGCCGCTCGAAGTTACCCGCCACTCTCTTAGCCTTTCCCAAAATTCTATCTCGGTGGAATATACTTCATTGTCGTTGCCGTGCAGATAAAGATTGCTCTCGTCCGCCTTGCTGCGCCAGGCAAATACGGACTTGTCTTCGGGAGCCGCGCCACAGCCGATGAAGACACGGTTCGCAAGTTTTCGCGGCGCGGCTTCATTGACGATCTCAAGATCGGCACCAGACATCAGTTTCATAAATTTCTGAAATTCCGCCGCCGCAAAACGCACTGAAGAGACAGCATTTTCAGGA
>JAAZKR010000054.1 GCA_012799725.1 Oligosphaeraceae bacterium
ACCGCAACAGGCATCGCCGGGTGCTCTCGCGTAATGCCCTGCACCGAGGACGCGGGGAGAGCCGTGTACTGGAAATCTGTACGCACGGTTCGACGAGGACTCCGGGTAACCCCCGGAGTTACTCTACCGCATACCGCCGAGCGCATTGGTATTCGTTGGTTACATTCCTTTTCTGTGTTTTCTGATCTAAAACTCATCTCCATCCGCTTTTGGGCAATTTCGCCTGGTTGAAATAGAACCGTCCTGGCACACTGCTGCAATGTAGCACGGTGCAGTCACCCGCTGCTATATCAACCGTAATCGCCTGTTGCTGATTGCGATATTGAAACATGATTTGCTGCTGGCCGGCGGGCAAGGACAACCTGGCCACCTGGGTGTAATTCGGCAACATGAGCCAACTGCGCAGATCGGGTTCCTCCAAAGCAACGGTCAGAAACTGCTGCAAATGCAAAAAAAACAAAGCCAGTTCCCGTCCGCCCTGGTCAGATATGCCCTCGGCACCTTTCAGCAAAGCATAGTTCGCAGTGCTGCGCGCAATGTTGCGCAAGGCTAAGCGCAGCACGATGGCCGGCATCTGGGCGTCCAGTTCTTTAAGAGCCAAGGCACGCAAATCACAGGCCAGTTCCGTCTTCTGCCCAATACCGGCACTACTGATAACAGCCGGCACCGAAACCGCCCGAGCCGGCTCATATTGCGGCAATGCGATATTGATCAAGATCAAGCCATAAGCCGTAGGCACTGGGATCGGTGGCAGCTTGACACTCTGCTTGGCCGGTATGTAACCCTCTTCGAAAAAAACAACCAACTCGCCATGTCCGGCAGGAAGCTCATCTGCTACGGCCGCGTCAGGAAAGTTTTTCAACTCCTCATTTTTTCCCAGTTTTTTCGCCAGTCTCAGATAGTCTCGAAGGAAGCATTGGTTTTGCTGCTGCAACTGCCAAGCTGCCTTGTAAGCCATAAAAGCATCGCCCAACTTGCCTTGGTTTTCAAAAAACAGGGCGCAAAAGTAGTAAGCATAGGCGTTTTCCACACTGGCGAGCTGACGAGCAGCGCGGCTGTTTTCCGCAGTGTGACGCAAGAACGCCTCGTTCTGACTAATGCTCTGCCAGGCTGCCCCTGCATTCGGATTCGCGCCGGAGCGCAAACTGTTCTCGATGCTGTCTGCCAAGTCAGCATAGCGGTCGCGAATAGCCTGCTGGTAAACACTGAGATTATTGACCAGCGGCAACACATGCTCCGGTTCATCACACATGCTGTTGAAGATTTGCAGCTGATAGAGCATGACACGCTCAAAGTCGCTCATTCGATAAGGCAAGACCTGCTCATTAAGCAGCACCGCTGCGCTCTCCTGCAAAAGCCCGGAAAGCGCAATTTGCGGCGACTCTTCAGCCAGCCTCCGGTCATATTCATGCACTAGCATGAAGTCTGCGGTACTCGCCCGGCTGTCACCCTGCAATTGCTGTAGACGGAAGCGCTCCAACAATAGGAGTATGCCGTCCTTATCGGCCGGGTCGATCTTTTGCCGTGAAAAACCGGTATCCAGACTGCGGCCTCTGCCGAGTTCATTCTGGTATTGTCGCACTTTAGCCGGATGTGTGACACAGCCGCCGGTGCAAAGCAATATCACCAGAATGACGATGTTATGAAATGTGCAAAATCTATGCGACACAATCAATCCATCAAGCGCTCCGTCGAATTTGGACCAGGCTGCGCCATTTGCGCATTCTCGGGACAATCACAGTCCTAGATTTAAAAACACCATAAAAGGCAAAGTAGAATTGCTGATAAAGTTAAACAAGCCCAGCTGCATGCCTTGGCAGTCTCTGCACTTATTCACCAGGCCCAGCTGCACTCCCGACATGGCGTCGGCCTGATTAAACAAGCCTATCTGCATGCCAACGCTTTCACCCTGATTGATGTTGACCGACGCTATCTGCAAGCCGACAAAATCGCCGGCACCGTTGAAGTTGGCTATGCTGGCCACTTGAAGAGCACTGAC
>JAAZKR010000055.1 GCA_012799725.1 Oligosphaeraceae bacterium
ACCCGAGGTTACGCATGGTGCAGCCCTTGTCAGGGCTCAGTCGCCTTTCGGCTTCAGTCCGCATCGGAAGAAGCTCTGATTATCGGTCAAGAGGAAAAGTCAACTGCTTTTTTTAGGTTTACGCATTTTTCATCGCAACGCAGTTGCAATTCGGCAAATACGGTTCATATTATAGATTACGTTTTTACTTTTCGTTATACAACCGCGTTTGTTTTTACAGGTAACACAATGCCAAACACTAAGTCAGCCGCCAAGCGTCTCAGAAGCAATGCCAGGAAGCGCTTGGTTAACCGTATGCGCAAATCTCGGGTTCATACCAGCGAGACACGCCTCAATCAGCAGATCGACGCTGGGAACAAGGAAGAGGCTCTGGTCTGTCTGAGCAAATGCTTTTCCGAACTTGACCGCGCTGCCAACAAAGGCGCTATTCACGCTAATAAGGCCGATCGCAAAAAACAGCGTTTGGCTGCGCGCGTTGCCAAAATGGCCTGAGCTTAATACAGAGAGTCGTTTAAAATCAAGCTTACATTTCAGGTTTCTTTTAAACGATTTCTAAGCAGCTGAATTTTAATAAAGACGCCGGTGCCACTCTAAATAACTGGCGTTTTTTATTGCTCATCTATAGCTAATCTGAGCCGTCATAAGGAGTAGCACTATGTCAAAAATAGAAAGTCTGGGTGCCGTATTTGATCAAACGGTGCAAAAATTTGCCCGCGACCCCGCTCTGATTTATTCCGCTGACGGTAATCAGATCAGCAGCTACAGCTATGCTGACCTCGCAAACATGGTCAACTCCTGGAGCGAGTTTTTCAAGTCAAAGAATGTCAAGCCAGGAGACCGAGTCGTTGCTATCGCGGCCAAATCGCCTCTGCATTTCGCCTTTTTCTATACTTGCTGGAAGCTGGGGATGATCGCGGTTCCGGTCTGTGAAAGCCTGGGCGACCCGGAGCTGTCTTTTATTCTTGAAGACAGCGAACCGGCCTTTATCTTAGTGGACTCTGCCTCCGAGGAAAAGGTAAAACGCAATGCAGGAGACCTGCCTGTATATGACTGGCAAAGCTTGGAGGTCAAGCCTGATGCCGCTCCCTGCGAGAACGTCGCGGTGGAACTGGACGATGTTGCTGCTCTTATCTATACCAGCGGCTCCACCGGCATGCCCAAGGGCGTAATGCTCACACACGAAAACCTCTGGTATAATGCCTGGACGGCTCTGGAAAGCTTCAATATAGGCAGGGCTGACCGCCTTATATCGCTTCTGCCCTACTGGCATGCTTACGCGATGACCACCGAGATTCTCTGTGTCCTCATGAATGGCAGCACTTGTGCCATACCCAGGGACATACGTGACTTTAAACGCAATATCAAAAACTACAAGCCTACCATCGTACTGGTGGTGCCTAGAGTAGTTGACGGTCTGAAGGCAGCCATAGACAAGAGCATTGCTGACTTGCCGCCGAAAAAGAAGGCTTTTATAGACAAGGCCATCTACAACGCCAGCCGCATCTGTAATGCCGGCCCTAAACTGGACGGCGGCATCCTGCGCATGTTCACACATCACTTCTTCTATGACCCGCTTGTCTTCCGCAAATTCCGCAATGCTTTTGGCGGCAAGATACGCTTTATCGTTAGCGGCGGCGCACCCTTGGACTTGGAACACCAAATATTCTTCAAGTACGTGGGCATGCCCATCTTTCAAGGCTATGGGCTGACCGAAGCCTCCCCCATAGTAAGCTCCAACCAGGCTGATGTACATCGCCTCGGCAGCTGCGGACGCGTGATGCCTTGGCTGACACCCGAGTATGGCGGCGACTATGCTTTCAAGGACGAAGACGGCAACTTGGCTAAAAGCAATCATGGCTTGCTAATGCTAAAGGGGAAATGCGTCATGAAAGGCTATTGGCGACATAGCGACGCCAGCGCTAAGACCATGGAAGATGGCTGGCTTAACACCGGCGATGTAGGTTATTGCGATAAGGACGGATTTATCTTCATACATGGACGTAAAGGCAGCATGATCGTCATGGCTAACGGCGAAAAAGTGCATCCGGAATTCGTAGAGGACGTGATCAAAACCTCCCCGATGATCAGCGAAGCCATGGTCATAGGCGAAAAATGCAAAAACCTCTACGTCTGCGCCAATGTACCACAAGAACTGCGGGACAAGCATAGTGAAGAAGAGCTGTACCAGCTGGTCAAGGAAGAAGTACTGCGCTGCACTGGGCACATGGCCATGTACCAGAAACCCAAAGATGTCATTATACTGCCGGATTTCAATATCGAGGATGGAACCCTCACTGTGTCGCTTAAAATAAGACGCTTCAAAATACGCGAGCGTTATAAGCAGGCAATCGAGCAGTTCCTCTTGGAAAATGGTGAAGAGGTAGCCACCAAGCGTGAGCTGAGCATAGCTAGCTCAAAGGTGGTCGAGAGCTTGGAAGATGCTTCGGTTCTGCTAGGAGACGGCACTTATTTGTAAAGACAGGCGCCGGAACGAAAGAAAGAACTGACGGCGGCGTACTCAGACAGCACTTGAATGCCAAGGCTTTCAGTCTCAATTGCGCCAATCGGCTCTCCGCGCAGACCCGCTTTTCTCATGCATAAGCCTATTTTTTGCTGACATGTGCGTTTTTTTGCTGTATTGGCTTGTAAAAAGCACAAGAACTGCTAGATTATTATTGTTTCCAGAACGCCGGGCTAGCTCAGTTGGTAGAGCAGTGGGATCATAATCCACGAGTCATTGGTTCGAGTCCGATGCCCGGTACCAAATTCAAGCACCCTGACTCTTAAAAATATGAACACAGGGCCAGGGTGTTTCTATAATGGATCAGACAGCCTGAAAAAGACTTGCCTGATCTTACTCTTCACAATCATCAGGCAAAAAAATAGCCATTGAGATTTTGTAGCGTTCCTAGTGTTAAGAAAACATTAGGAACATGTTTATTGCTGAGGCCAGTGCTTCTGCAATCCTTTCCCAACACCTGCGTGAAAAGTAGGCAAGCTAAAGGAGTGGTCATGATTAGAAAACTATGGATCGGAGTGGTTGTTGCTGTTGCCGCACTCGGCATGCGTGTTTCTGCGGCCGAAAACCTGGCAATGAAGCAACAAGCTCGTCTCATCAACACCGAAACCGCAATTATTGTGCCGCAAGGCAGTCTGGAGCTTTCGCTTGGAGTTGACTATCTTAGACATGCCGGCAAACGCCAGTATGACAATAGCTGGCACAGAACTGATAATCGCGGTGGTGCCAGACTGTACGAGTGGACAGTGAGCCTGCGCGGCGGAATCACCGAAAACCTGGATGCCTTTATCAGCACCTCATGGGTTGATGTCAAGGACAAAAGCTTTCCTTATGGTGATGACTATGCACGCGGCATCAACAACGTCAACCTAGGCATCAAATGGGGCATCATCCAAGATCAGGATGACTTCCTGCTGAGCTATCAGCCCTCCATAAGCATCCCGGCCAACCAGTATAAAGCGGAAAGTGGCCGCCTGGGTCCTGGAGATAACTTCTGGAGCTTTGACCAGGCTTTGGTAGCCACCTATTTCTGGGATGATTTCTCTTGCAGTGCTGCCCTGACTCATACCATCCCCTTCGGTCGTGGCAGGCACCATTACTCCACCACATTCCTACAAGAGCAGCGCCGCACTCGCGGTACTACCGGCATAGACTTGGGTCTGACCTATGATGCCTGCGAATACTTGCAGCCGCTGGTGGAGCTTAACTATCTGCACGAGTGGATCAGCAAAGGCAATGACTCCGACTTGCTGGCTGCCACCTTGGGCGCAAAGGCCAATATCTGCGAAAAAGGCCAAATAATGGCTGGATACCAGTACCCGATCACTGGACGCAATAGCTTCAGAGGAAGCTGCATCAAACTCGCATTGGTCGCTCTGTTCTAAAACGAACACTCAATGCTTGAGTGAATCTGACAAAAGGCTCGTCTGCCACACGGTGGACGAGCCTTTTTTTATGCGAGAAAGCAAAGCGTGTTTAGTTGCTCATGCCACTTGAATTTTGAGGCCTTGTTTTTCCTGTTTTTGCTATACTTTGAGGCGCCCCTTGGCGTTCTTCGTGCTACTATCTCCCAACTTCTTGTTTTTTAGGAAAGATTTTTACTTTATCCGCAGATTTACTCAGATTAGCGCAGAGTCCTTTGCGTCCTTTGCGTCCTTTGCGTCCTTTGCGGTTAGTTTTCTTCATTGAACCGCCAAGACGCCAAGAAAAGGCAGAAAATGGCAAAATCAGAACGATGTTGCCGATAATTCGTTTTTTTGGACCTTGAACTTTGAGCCGTTGGTCTGCCTGGCAGCTTTGTACATTACATCGCCGCCTATGTGACAGCTGTGGAAAATTTATAGGGATTGCGGCTTCCGAGGATCGGTCGGATCAGTCGGACTTTCCCTTATATATTATATTCAAGTCAACAAGATGTTCTGTCTTGAAGCGTCTCCTGCAAACGCTTATTAACCTAGATTTAAGAAAGGTTCTATCAATGTCATCTCAACAACCCCGTCCAGAACATCCCCGTCCCCAGTTCTACCGCGATTCCTGGATCAATCTAAATGGCCTCTGGAGTTATCGATTTGATTTCGGGCAAAGCGGAGTAGCCCAAGGATGGCAACACTCTTCAGGTTTTGACGAGCAGATACTCGTCCCATTTGCACCGGAAAGCGAACTCTCTGGTGTCGCCTACAAGGATTTTATTCCCGCAATTTTTTATCATCGGCTCATTACCATCCCTGAAGAATGGGCAGGCAATAAAATTTTGCTGCATTTTGGTGCGGTTGATCAAATCGCTACAATCTATATCGACGGCACTGAAATTTGCAGACATTACGGCGGCTCTGCTTCTTTTGCAGTCGATTTGACAAGCTTTGCTAGACCAGGAGTTGAACAAAATTTGGTAGTACAGGCTGTAGATGACGTCCGCTCCGGACTGTATGGTGGTGGGAAACAATGCCCTGACTTTCACTCTAGAGCCTGCCACTACACAAGGACAACCGGGATTTGGCAAACTGTCTGGTTGGAAAAAGTCGCTAATGAAGGGCTGAAATCCTGTCGGATCATTCCTGACTTGGATAACGGCGCCTTTACTTTTGTGCCAATTTTTTACTCGGCCCGACCCGGATATAAGTTGCAGATTGAAATATGGGCTGATAACAAGCTTGCAGCTTCACACGAACTGCAAGCCTGCAATGGCACCGCACTCTCCCTGCCACTCAAAATACTGAAAACCTGGTCACCGGCCGCGCCTTTTCTCTACGATATCATATTTCGGATTTTAGATGCAAATGGCAATGAAATTGACAAAGTGGAAAGTTATGCCGGTTTACGGAAAATTGCCATCGAGGGCGACCGTATTCTGCTCAATAATCAACCCTTGTTCCAGCGTTTGGTGCTGGATCAAGGTTTTTATCCGGACGGTATCTGGACAGCACCCTCTGACGCTGCTTTAAAGAAGGATATCGAATTAAGCCTGGCAGCTGGTTTCAATGGGGCACGACTACACCAGAAAGTATTTGAAGAACGCTTTCATTACTGGGCTGATAAACTGGGGTATTTGACCTGGGGAGAATCCGCCAGCTGGGGTCTGAAGCTTACTGATCCCGAAGCACAGTTGAATTTTCTGATGGAATGGGCTGAGATTCTTGAACGTGACGCAAACCACCCTTCGATCATTACATGGTCGCCGTTCAATGAAACCTATAGGCCTGATTCTCACTATTTGCGTGGAGTGTTCCCTGATCAGGAAGCCCTTGAAGCATACCGGCGCTTTATCAGAAGAACCTATGTTTTGACAAAACAGCTCGATTGCACTCGCCCAGTTAACGACTGTTCCGGCTATTTGCATGTACAGACAGATTTATGGACTGTGCATTGCTATGCAAAAAATGCCGAAAATTTGATGCGAGAACTCTTCCCGGAAAACAGACCTGTGATGATGCACAATCCGGATTTTGAATGTGGCTACTGCGGACAGCCATATCTGGCCGACGAAATCGGCGGCTTCATGTTTATACCGCCGGAACGCGCAAAATTCACTGAAAATTCCTGGGGATACCATGGCCTGGACTTGAAAAACGAAGACGAATTCTGCGCCCTCATTGCTGAACAGGTGCAGGCCTTGACAAAAGAACCGAGAATTGCCGGCTTTTGCTACACCCAGCTCACCGATATCGAGCAGGAACAGAACGGCATCTATAACTATGACCGTACGCCAAAAGCTGATCCCGCAAAGATAAAACAAGCCATAGACCCTGAATAAAATCCTGGGCTAAATATTCCAAGCGTCTGCACAGAAAAGGCCGATGAGTCAACTAAGCAGCTCATCGGCCTTCGTGTTGATGTCTCTATGTATGGCAAAAATCTACAGCTTAGTAAAGCTTGGGCAGCGGATTTTGGCGATGGCACTCTTCGATTACTGCAATCTGCTGGCAGACCTGCTCAGGTGTGACAATCAGAGTCGCTCCATTTACAAGCACATCATAGAGATTGTTATAGAAGCGTGCTGCTGTGGAATTGAACAGATCCTTGTCGCTGTCCGGCACAGTCCATTTACCCTCATGGAAAGTCAGTGTGTCCTTGCAGTATGAGGGTCCAGGCAACGGCTCCTTATGCAGGGTCAGCTCCGGAGCTTCTTCGGGCTTATAATACTTCCATTCGATCTCGTCCATAGTGCCGCTCAGGCTGCCATAAGTGCCGTAAACTTGGTAGGTATACTTGCTGTAGTTGGTATTGCTGCAAACCTCAAGGTCTATCACCGGACGCCCCGGATAGGATAGGATCACTTTACAGAAGTCCTCGGCGTCACCAAGAGTGTTAACCGCCGCCATGCGACACCAAACATTGGGCATGATGTCCCTACCTATAAAGCCCAGCACCTGATCCATGGGATGCGGCCCGGTATTGAACAGATTACCAGCGTTGTAGGACTGCAAAGTCTGCCAGTCGTAGCGCCGTGCAAAACTATTGAAGGCGCATTTGATCATATGGATTTGGCCAAGAACTCCGGAGTTTATCACCTCGCAAACTTGTCTGTAATACGGAGCAAAACGAGATTGCTGATAGATTGCCAAGATGCGCCCATACCGTTTTGAAACTGCGATCAGGTCATGCACTTCCTCAGCACGGCGCGCCAAAGGTTTTTCACACAAAACATGGTGCCCGCCCTCCATGATCTCCTTGGTGATAGCATAATGCATATGACTGAAGGAGGCATTGATAATAAAATCCAGCTTCAGTTCTTTGTTGTTGATCAGCTCACGATAATCCTGAAAGGCTTCGCAGCCATACTCTTGCTTGGCACGTTCGCAGCGATCCGGCATCTCGTCAACAACCGCGACTATCTCGAACTTCTCCGGCACTTTCACGAGAAACTGGCAGTGTATGTCCCTGCCGCTGCGTCCTTGACCTATTACCCCTACACGTAGCCGCCTAGTCATTTTTTCCTCCATTTACTTAATCGGCAAAATTATCAAAATAGCCTTGGATGAACACTACCGGAGTGCCCTTGTCGCCGGAGCCACTGGTAAGGTCACAAAGACTGCCAAGCAAATCGCTAAGCCTTCTTGGAGTAGTTCCCAATGATGCCTGCCCAGTAACTGAACCGGTTTGTTTTTGCCGAATTTTATTCAAAATATCCGCTTCTACCGCATCTGGGTCTTGGCCGGCTCGTGCCGCCTCATCGGCCAGGAACTTCAATTTCAGCTCATTGGGAGTTCCTGCCAACCCGGCCGTGAATCCCGGCGATACTACCGGATCGGCCAATTCCCAAATTTTGCCCACTGGGTCCTTGAATGCGCCATCGCCGTAGACCATCACCTCGATATGCTTGCCGGTCACCTCTTTCAGGCGACGCTGCATTCTGTCCACCAACTCTTGGCAGCCTCTGGGGAACAGCTTGACACTGTCTTCACTGGCTAAATTTGAGCCCAGCAGACCGTATGTTTCATTATAGCCGGCACCTTCATAAGCCGGCTCGGCACACAAGTCTTCCAAACCGTAGACCAATTCTGCGCCGGCCTGCATCAACAACTTGCGGCTGCGCTGTCTGCCATGCACATCAGCAATCAGGATTTTTTTGCAGTATGTCAGTATGCTTCTGGGATCATTGCCCAGGTATATAGCGGCCTTATCTGACCCTATAATATCCTTATACAAGGCAACATAGTCCAGTCCAGTAAAAGGATGGCGAATTTCGCCGCCGAATAGGGCGCGGAAGCTATTTTCATCAAAAACCTGCCGGCCTACATCCACTTCCAAGTCGTCAATCAAGTCCGGATCAACAAGGTGATTGCCCACCTCGTCAGCCGGATAGCTAAGCAACAGGTGTAATTTTTTGCAGGCTTTGGCTATACCTTTGAGTATCACCGCGAAGCGGTTTCGTGATAAGATAGGAAACACCACAGCTAATTCACCATCGGGGAACTTACGGCGCACTTCATCTGCGATCTCATCCACGCTCACGTAATTACCCTGCGTGCGTGCCACCGCCGATTCGGTGATGCCGACTATGTCATGATCGCGAAATGCGAAGCCCTCGTGACTGGCAGCAGCCAGCAAAGCCTTGATTACCTGTTCGACCAAGTCATCGCCCTCTCGGAAAATGGGGCAACGTATGCCACGCACAACCGTGCCTACTGTACGCATTTATATCCTTTGCATGATAGCTGAGAGAAAAGCGCAAAATAAAGCGCTTGCGCTAATATATACAAATCAAATGCAAATACAAGCCTAATAACCCCACTACAGGAGTTTGACGAGAAGAAAATAATGCTCATTCATAGATAAAAACCATCCATGATCGGGTTCGAATTCGGGCAGCGACTTTATCCTATGAACCCCTGACATCATGCCGGATAAACTATATATTAAGTGAATTGTCTTTTTTATCACTGTTCGGACGGAGCCTCATATGTCAAATTCGGAAATTTCTTTTGGTCTTGGCCGTCGCTGCATCAATCCCAAATCCCCTGCCTCTCTGGCGGGCTATTTCAATCTGCGCCCTTGGGATCACGTACTTGACGATCTGGAAGTTCGTGTGCTTTTGTTGCAAAAGGGCGAACAGCAAGTCGGCATTATACACTTTGATCTGATCACGGTGCCCAGTGCACTTTATGAGCATATTCTGGCTACGTTGGCCGCCGATCCAGCCTGCGCTGCCTATTCAGGCAAAAACCTGATTATTGCCGCTACTCATACACATACTGCTCCAGAAGTGCGCCGTCAAAACGACGGCTTTGCCAACGATTACTGTGATCTGCTGGCGGAGCAAACCCTGGCAGCTTTCAAACAGGCCCTGGGCGGCATGCAGAAAGGCAAACTTGCCGCCACCCAAACCAAGGATACACGCTTCATCTTCAATCGGCGCTTCTGGATGAAGGACGGCAACGTGATCACAAACCCACCCAAAGGCGATCCGAATATAGTCAGGCCGGAAGGCGAAATCGATCCGGAAATACCCATGATGGTCATACTCAAGGACGAAAAACCTTTCGTGGTGATCACCAGCATCGTGAACCACACTGATACTATAGGTGGCTGTGGAGTCTCCGCTGACTGGCCTGGCTTCCTGCGCCGCGATATCGAAGCGCGCCTGGCGCCTGGTGCCATGCTTATATCCCTGGCAGGTTGCTCCGGTAACATCAATCATTTTGACGTTTATGGCTCGCAAAACCAAACTAGCTACCAGACTGCGGAACGCATAGGTCGCGGCTATGCCGAAAGCGTGGCTAAGGCTCTGCAAGAACTTGAAGCCGTCAATTTTAGCTCCATACGTCTGCTGCAAGGCCAAGCTGTAAGTGGCCATCGTCAGCTCACCAGGGCTGAGATTGCTGAGGCAGAAGCGGTCATACAGCGTTTCCCGGACATCTCCGTCAGCCGTGAGAGTGCCAAGGATATCACCAGTGAAGACCTGGCCAAAAAGACTCCCTTTGCCTTGAAGTATTTCGCCGTTCGCCTGCTAGAGTTGCGCGACATCAAGGAGGAGTATGTTTTCAACCTGGTCGGCTTTGAGTTAGGACACGTATTCATCGCAAGCATGCCCTCGGAACCTTTCGTCGAGCATGGATTGCGCCTGCGCAAAAGCTGCTTTCCGCAACATATCTGCCTGGTAAGCTCCCTGGCCAACGGCACCGGCAATATCAAGAATGGCGGCGGCTATATCCCCAACACCTGGAACTATGGCAGAGGCGGTTACGAAACCACTCCCAGGTCTAACCCCTTCGCAGCAGATACCGGCGAAAAAATACTTGCAGTCTGGAAAAAACTAGCCGATTCCCTGTAAACTTCTAAGATGACGATTGCCCGGACATGAAAAAACTCTTCGGAACGGACGGCATACGCGGGCGCGCCAACCTCTATCCCATCACCCCTGAGATGGCACTTGCCTTGGGCAAGGCCATCGCTCAGGTCTTCAACGCCCAAGGACATGGCGAGAAGAAAGCGATAGTAGGCAAGGACACGCGCCTGTCCGGCTATATGCTGGAGGCAGCATTGAACAGCGGTCTGCTGAGCAAAGGCATGGACTGCATAGGAGTAGGGCCAATGCCCACACCAGCGCTGGCTCATCTTACCAAGTCCTTTAATGCGTCATGCGGCATCATGATCACCGCTTCGCATAACCCGGCGCAAGACAACGGCATCAAAATCTTCGACCATGAAGGCTTCAAGCTGCCCGATGAAGTCGAAAGAAAAATCGAAAGCCTGGTGCTTAATCCCAGCAATCAAAGTACCGCAGCACTGCCGGACCCCATAGGCAAGGCATATCGTATAGATGACGCCAGAGGCAGATATATAGAATTCGCCAAAGCTTCGGTACGCAACCACAGCCTCAAGGGTATCAAAATCGTGCTAGATTGTGCCAATGGCGCTGCATACTCGCTAGCACCGCTCATCTTCAAGGAACTAGGTGCCGAAGTCATAACCAGTGCCGTCAATCCCAACGGGTTGAATATCAACGATAATTGCGGCGCCACACATCCGGAGGCCATCAGAGAACTGCTGCTGCAACACCAGGCTGATATAGGCGTGAGCCTGGACGGAGATGCCGACCGGGTCATATTCTTGGATGCCAGGGGCGGAGTCGTCAACGGCGATCGTATCCTTGCCATGTGCGCATTGGACTTGCACAGACAGAAAAGACTGGAAAAAAACACCTTGGTGCTCACCACTATGAGCAATATGGGATTGCATAAAAGCATGCACGAAGCCGGCATTGGTACCGTAGTGACTGAAGTCGGCGATAAGCATGTTATTGAAAGCATGCGGCAAAACGGCTATAATTTTGGCGGCGAACAATCCGGACATATCGTCTTCATGGACTACGTTACAACTGGGGACGGCATCATCACCGCCCTGCATGTCATCCGGCAAATGTTGCAACGCGGCAAGAGCCTGGCCGAGCTGGCTGATTGCATGCAGGAATATCCGCAGAGCTTGCAAAGCATCAGCGTCAAGGAAAAAATACCATTGCATGAGCTGCCACTGCTTGAGCAGGAACTCAAGCTTTGCCGGGAAAGCCTGGGCAAAAGCGGCAGAGTGCTGCTGCGTTACTCCGGCACCGAACAGAAAGTGCGTCTCTTGCTGGAAGCCGAGAGCAATGCCCTGGTTGAACACTGGAATAGCCGCCTGCTTGACTGCATACAGCGAGAGCTATGCTCATGAAACTGCGAATTTTAGACATTACTCTACCGGACAGCTTGGAACCTATCGCCTCTGCCTTGCCGCAACTCGGCAATATGCCAATAGCAGGCGGCAGTCTGGCGGAGCTGCTGCGCACAGAAGCTGCCGCCCTGCCCTCAAGGCTGTTCCTGAGCTTGTCACCCACCTTGTGGCCATCATCCGAATTATGGCAAATCCTGGCGCAACAAGAACAGCCTTGCCGCCTGCTCTCTGCACAAGGCGAGCTGCTCGGCTGGCTGAATGAAGATGATGAACTACCGGCAATGGGATGCAAGGAAATAATGCCGGACGCCACAAGCCTGCTTATACGCTATCCCTGGGATCTGCTGACTCTGACCGAAAGACTGATAGGCGCATTCAGCGAAGACCGCTTGCTGGGCATAGTTCGCGAAGGAGTCAGCCGAGACGGCTTTCTGTACTTAGGCGAAGGCTCGGTCATCCTGCCGGGTGTCTATATCGAGGGCAATGTCAGCATAGGAAAGCACTGTAAAATAGGTCCTAATTGCCATCTTCGCGGAAACACCTCCATTGCCGACCACTGCCACATAGGCAATGCTGTAGAAATCAAGAATTCGCTGCTTTTTGAACACGTAGCAGTAGGTCATCTAAGTTATGTTGGCGACAGCGTGATCTGTCAAAACACCAACTTTGGTGCCGGCAGTATCTGTTCCAACCTGAGACATGACGGCAAAAACCATTGCTGCCCGATCAATGGCGAGAAAATCGACAGCGGCAGGCAAAAACTTGGCGCATTCATCGGCGCAAATGTCAAACTCGGCATCAATACCAGTATCTATCCGGGACGCAAGCTCTACTCCAACAGTAGTACCCGACCGGCGGAAGTCGTACAAAAAGACCTGAAAGTATAATGGCTTATGCTGATAAATCTTTGACAGAATGCCAGATTCATGGTCAATTTACTCCGATCACAGAAGACTACAAAGACAGTCGGAAAGGATAAAACATGCTGATCCTGATTGCAGATAGCCATGTCTGTGAAAAGAGTCAGGCTAAATTCGAGGCGATGCTGCAATGCATCTCAGAAAGCCCACACGATGTCTGCTTCCTGGGCGATATCATGGAACTATGGATCGCCTTGGACAAATTTGAAACTGCCTGCCACCGGCAGTTTCTGCACTGGTGCCAAACCGAGAAGAACAAACGCCAAGTTTTCTTCATAGAAGGGAATCATGAGTTCTTCGTAACCAAACGATACGGCCAGCACTTTAGCGCCTGCGGGCAAAATATCCTTAAACAGAACAATTGCCTTTTCTGCCACGGCGATCTCATACCGCGCCGACAGCTTGATCACCTGCTTTTTAGACGGCTGAGCAAAAGCATTTTTTGCTACCTGCTGCTGCGCTATCTGCCCGGTGCGCCTAAAATTGTGAACGCCATACAAAGCAAAATGCGGCGTAAAAACCGGTGTCGTACTAACCTCTTCCCGTTGCAGGACATAATGAAATGGCTGCGCAAACTAAAGCTGTCTCCTGAGAAACAGGTCTTTTTGGGGCACTTTCACCACGCTCACCAAGAACAGCAAGCTGGGCAGGCCGATCTCTACTGCCTGCCTGCCTGGAGTGAAAGTGGTCAAGTCGCCCTATTCAACCCCGAAACCCGAAGCTGCGAATTCTTGCCTTGGCAAAGCATCAGCACTAAATAGGGGGTGTCCAAAAAGGATTTTCCAACCACGGAACACACAGGACACAGGGAAATTTTATATAGGTTGCTGCTCTGGCGGATGAGACTGCATGCGGTTTAAAAAGTAGCGCAACCGTCCCGGTTGTGAAGTCCGGACTGTCTTGAGGTATGCGGTGCATCGAGTGCGTCCGGCTTTCGCCCACATCGTCCACCATGTTTCCCGTGCCCCCGCTCTCCCGCTCGCGCGCGCACCATATCAGGAGTGGCTTGCCCCCTGGGTGGGTGGGGATGGATGATTTCTGAACCACGGCGGAAGCATAGTGCAGAAACAACGAAAATCCAAGAAAAAACATAAGAAATCATGCAGAAACATGGAAAATCCTACAAAATCCTGCAATTCCTAATCCCGGGAATCGGCGCCCATCTGCGTAATCTGAGGATAAAATGGGCGCGGCCACTTTTTGGACGCAGTCTAAATAGAGCCGTATGGAATCACCGGTCTCTTTGACTGCCTCCACGCTCTCTGCGTCACAATCTCCAAAGACATCAACCCAAATAGGTACTTTATGATCTTAGGCTTAATCGGTTTGCCGCAAACCGGCAAAAAAACTATATTCGAACTGCTAGTCGGCATTCCTGCGGCCAAAGCACCCAGCCGCGATTCCATCACTCGGGGCATGGCACCGGTGCGCGATCAGCGCATAGACCGTCTCAGCGCCATGTACAACCCTAAGCGAACCCGGTACGCTGAATTCGAGCTGGCTCTTCCGCCGCCTATACAACCGGACAATGCGCGTTCCGCCGCTTGGCTGGATCCGATACGGCGTAGCGAGGCTCTTGTACATGTGCTCAGAGCCTTTGAATCGGAAAGCGTGTTCCATATCATGGATCACATCGACCCAGCCAGGGATGTAGAAACAGTAGAGCTGGAGTTCCTCTTTGCTGACCTGGCCATGTGCGAAACACGCCTGGAACGTCTCAAAAAAGAGATGCGAGTCAAAAGCAGTGCGCAAAAAGAACAGGAAAAAGCGGTCATCGAACGCTGCCTGCAACAGCTGCAAGAGGAAAAGCCATTGCGCAGTCTGGAATTCGACAACGAAGAAATCAAGTTGATTCGCTCGTTGCAATTCCTTACCTTGAAACCAGTTATCAATGTGTTTAATATAGGAGAGGACTTTCAGCAGGACTGCGCTAAATATGCAGAGCTGGCTCGATCCTTGCGCCAGCGCGGTGATCAGGTAGTCTTTCTTAGCGCCGCCATTGAACAAGAGTTGCAAGGTCTTGATGAAGAGGAACGTCAGGACTTTATGACTGAATTGGGCCTGCATGAGCCAGCAGCTCACCGCCTCTCCATGTCCGCCTATAGCTGCCTGGGCTTGATCAGCTTTTTCACTTGCGGCCCTGACGAGGTGCGTGCCTGGCCGGTCAAACAGGGCAGCAGTGCGCCCGAAGCTGCCGGCAAAATTCACTCCGACCTGCAAAGAGGCTTCATCAGAGCCGAAACCATAACCTACGAGCAGCTCATGCAAGCCGGCTCGGAAAAAGCTGCCCGAGAAGCCAAGCTCTACAAGCTCAACGGCAAAGACTATATCGTACAGGACGGCGACATTATCGAGATACGCTTCAATGTCTAAATTTACACCACCACCAAATCCGCTCTTGCGCTTGCTCAACCCCAGGATAGTTATCTACCTGATACTGACCTTGGCGCTGGCCTGGCTTATGCATCGCCAATTCGAAGCTATAAAACGCCGGAGCGGCCAAACAAACCACCAAAGCGCCCCGGCCAAGGAACAGTTCTATATCCGCGCCAATGAGCTGGGCACCCCGGAAACTGCAACGCGTCCCATGCTCTTGCTGCTTGCCGGCACTGGAGACGACCTTGCCGGCCTGCAAAAACAATTACAGGAAAAATTTGCCCGACAATACTCTGTTATCCTATTGAATTGCCAAGGATCCGCCGACTATCAAAATTTTTTTAACGTCGCGCAACTTCCCTGCGCCCTACTGTTTGATGAGCATAATGACGAAATCGGAAGAATGCAAGAAAATATAGATTTCGAACAGGTCAGCCAATGGCTAGATACGTACGAAACTAAAGAATAATACACAGCCGTCCCATAGATTTCAGAGCGCGGTTCCCAAAAATAGCCAACCCCCGTCCCAAAGTATTCAGGCAGCATTTTATCCGCAGATTACACAAATGTACGCAGATTTTCAGGACAAGGCTTCGAGTGGCGGCCCTATTTAAGAGGTTGTGCTGTAAGGCCTTGACTATGCATAATCCCGGTTTTCAAGCCCGATTGACGACTTTTTCTGCCGATAATCAAGAGCGGTCGAGTTGCTTTCTGCCTATCCTGCCTGCAGCCTCCATATCGAGCGGG
>JAAZKR010000056.1 GCA_012799725.1 Oligosphaeraceae bacterium
ACTACACAGCGGACTTTTTCCGGATATGGCATTTCACGCCAGGCCTTTCGACTTTTGCGCTTGGCATAGTACTCATCTGGCAAAGGTGCCACAGGGGTGTTCATGCTTGTGTCCATTGATGCCATTTCTCCTTTAAACCATATCTGAGCAGAATGTCATCCATTTTGTTTTCATTCAGGACTTCTGCCTCTCGAAATGCCAGCACCCGCAATCGATCCTTGGCGCGGCCAGTTTGCAAAGAAATTGCAACAAGATGTTCTGCGCTGATGACTTTGGTTTTGGTGCCTTCATAGTCGGTAATCTGTGCGGAATTGCACGCTTCTTCTAATAACTCATTGTAAGCCGGAAGAAACAGCACAGGTGTCCCCTCAATATTAATGCATTCCTTTTCATGTTCATCCGGCAGATAACCTTTAGCTCTTAATGCACTGTAAATGGGTTGCAGCGGCAGCAAATCAAATTTATCGAGTGAAACAATGAAAATATCCAGATCCATCGTCATCACGGGTTCAAGATAGAAAGTCGCCCCCATCGCCCCACCAATGGCATAGTCAGAAATGACTCCCTCCTCAATCAGCTGATTTAAGATTTGCAGAGTTTTTTTCATTGTTCTCAAAATAAGTATTGAGCGATGAATATTGACAAGCTACCCTATAGAATATGCCATGATATTGCCTTTTGTTGCTTTTTCATCCAAATGATGAGGCAAAGAAAATAAAAAACTTGGCGTTCTTGGCGTCCTGGCGGTTCAATAAAGAACTTATTTTCCCACTTTTGTCAGACGTAAATATCCGTAGCTTTCCAGGTAGCGCAACGTAGCAATCAAGGCGGCAAGTTGCCGGTCTCCCCAACGTTTGAAACTGACTGCTTCGCACATCCTGACGGTCTCGAGCAGCGTCCGCTGTCCATTGCAGAGTGCGTATTGAAGCGGTACCATGCGATAGCCGTCAAAGCGGCGCTTTTCCGGATAGGGAATGCGTGCCAGCGACCAGGGCGTCCCCGGTTCGAGGCGAGTGACGATAAGTTCTGCCGCCTCGCGTTCCGACTCGGTTTTCGGGGTGATTTCCGCATCCGGCAGACGGAATGGCGCGACCGCGTCTTCCGCAGCTTGCGCATCGATGGTGCCGGGTGCCCAGCGTTCCAGCGACGCCAATTCTGCTGCGGCGAAATCGCATTTGACTTTGCGGGCAAACGGTGTGTCGCTATTGTTATCGAGCGGTTTGATGGCCAACGCGGTCAGGTTCGGCAGCAGTGACTTGAAGTCGTCGGCTTCCGCAGTCAGCAAAAATGCCGTGTATGCCGCAACTAGCTTGATGACCGTTCCGGCCATCTCCCAATCGACGTCGCTGAAGATCGGATCATTGGTGTGATGGAGTTCGCCCACTTCGATATACATCCAGTTGGTCGGCACGCCAAGCATCGGATCGCCTCCGATGGTATCATCGGAGAGTGTGCCGGCTCCCGGACTCCAGCGCAGGTCTGGCATTACTTCGCGCAGCAGTTCCTCGAGCAGAAGATCGCCGAAAAACGGCATGCACAGGGGGCTTAGCCGCCAATGCATGGGAAATCCCAATTCCCGGTACATGGGCGTGGCCAGCGTGTCCAGGTTGATGGCCGCCTTCAGCTGGTGGGGGCGTTGCGCCAGGTATTCGGCAAAGCCATAGTGCTCCATGGAAAACAGCACGCGCAGACTCTTGCGCAGCCGGATGCCAGATGCTTTCACCATGCGTCCGATCTCGATGCAGGCGGCGACGCCGGACGCATCGTCGGAGAGGAACGGTTCGTACATGTGGGCGAAAAGACCGAATTCCTCCTTGCTTTCACCGGGGAGCAGGGCGGTAACGGTGTAGACCTTCCCATCGTAGTGGCGAGTGTTCATCACGCCGTGCAGGACGACCTTTTCGCTGCGGTCGAGACTGGCCTTCAAGGCCAGCGCCCGGCGTGAGCTGATAACAAAAATCGGCAGGCGTGGCTCCCCTTTCAAATAATACCAGCCCCAGGTGCCTTGGTTGTTCATCCAGCGCGTTGCATCGGGGTTGCAGTTGCCCTGCCGCAAATCAGTGACCACAATGCCGAGCGCTCCGGCTCTGGCGAGCGGCTGATTGATGCTGCCAACGGGTACCCCTTCGTAGAGCACCCATTTGCCGCAGGCATTTTCCAGGTGTTCCGGATCATAGGCAACCAGCTCGCCCGTGCTTCCGCCGGGCGGCGTTGCGCCGCACCAAGTGGCAGCAGCCAGTACGGTTTCCGCAGTGTCGGCAAGGCGCCGTTCGTTTTCCGGCCATTCGGAGACGACATCAAGGTACGAGTGTGCGGTCAGGTCCCAGGCTTCGGGCATGATGGCGTCGCAGGCCGAGGTCACGCCATCAGCGGCCAGCTCGATGCGCTCGACGGCGCTGAAGCCCGCCTCGATGAGTTGTTCCGCAAGCCAAGCGGTGGATCGGTCGAAGTCGGAGTGGCAGACGGAACCCTCCAGACGGTTGAACTCCTTCGTATCCCGGCGGAATCTTTCTTCCGAATAATTCTGAGAAATTGAATCGAAAATTTTTTCGAGCATCTTTTTACCTGTTGGTTTTTCAAGTTTTTTTGCTTCAGTGCCCTGCACCCCGCACTTTGAATTTTGAATTTTGGTACTCTGCCTCTGTCATTCAGCAGGAAAAGACTAAAGGCACCATCGCAACCGGGATGGTCGCACCACTTTTTAAACCGTATGCAGTCCCATCCGTCAAGGCAGCAACCTTATAAAAATTTTTGTACTGCTATCTCCCAACTTCTTGTTTTTTCAGAAAGACTTTTGCTTTATCCGCAGATTTACTCAGATTAGCGCAGATTTTTTAGGGCGC
>JAAZKR010000057.1 GCA_012799725.1 Oligosphaeraceae bacterium
ATGGTCCGGTGACCGTTCGGCGCATTGAATTCTACAACGATGCGCCTGAGGATGCGGCGGCATTCGAATCGTCAAATGCGAAGCTTGATCAGGTCTGGGACTTTTGCAAACATTCGATCCTGGCGACCTCGATTTTCCCTTGCTATGTTGATGGTGAACGCGAGCGGATGCCGTACGAGGGAGATGCCTATATTACGGAACTGAGCCATTTCTGCTGTGGCGCCGACTATTCAATCGCCGAAAACTCGATCGATCACTTTATGGCGCATGGAGACAAAACCTGGCCGACCGAATGGCTGCTGGCAACCCCTTTCCTAGTACGGAATTTCCTTCTCTATTCAGGCAAGAAAAAGCCGTTCGAGCGATGGTTGCCCGGGCTGGGTGCCAAGACTCTGCCGAATATGTGCCGCAAGGATGGGCTGCTGGTACCAACCAATCCGGTGAAGGACATCGTCGATTGGCCGCAAACTTGCCGGGATGGCTATGAGTTTGGCGAAACTAATTTCGTGCCGAATGCCTTTCGCTATGGCGCTCTGCTTGTAATGCATGATTTGACGGGAGACGATTCCTACGCTAGGATTGCTGCGGACCTGAAGGCGACTTTGCGACGGACAATGATGAAAAACGGTTTTTTTGTCGATAATCCTAGCTCTTCCCATACGGGCTTGCATACGGCAATGTTCGCATTGCGCTTTGGTCTGGCCGAAGGCGACGAGATTGCGCGCCATCAGGCGATCATCCGCGATCGTGGAATGCGCTGCAGCGTCTATGGCGCACAGTTCCTGCTCGAGGCATGCTTCAAGAGTGGGCTGGACGAT
This sequence comes from Oligosphaeraceae bacterium, assembly GCA_012799725.1. Classification (GTDB taxonomy): domain Bacteria; phylum Verrucomicrobiota; class Lentisphaeria; order Oligosphaerales; family Oligosphaeraceae; genus JAAZIY01. The sequence continues at coordinate 819 of JAAZKR010000057.1, forward strand.
TTGGGTGTGAAACTGATGACCGATGATGGTCTTTGCTCTTGGATGAATATGATGCGCTGCGGCTCGACAGTGACGATGGAATGCTGGGACAACTCCCTGAAGCCCAATCAAGACTGGTCGCATCCTTGGGGATCGGCACCCGCCAATATCATTCCACGCTATGTGGCCGGCGTGCGGCCAACGGCACCGGGTTTTGAGAAGTTCGTGGTGAAGCCATCACATGCTGCCCCGGGACGCTTCTTCCTGCGCCAACCAACTCCGTTCGGAGCCATCGAAGTGCACAAGGAAAAGGGGAAGGTGCAGGTGACGTTGACGGGAACAGACCGCAAATTGTCAGAGACGGCTCCCGGCGAATATTGTGTGAACTAAAGGGTGCAGAGGGCAGGGCAATACTCGTTACTTAAGATTTTTTGGACGGAGATGCCATGTCAAAACTTTTTCCAGAAAGCATTAAGAGAGTAGGGCTTTTCCCGTTCAGCTTGGGTAACCAGGGTGAACATTTTTTCTCGACGGCGCTGAAGCGTCTGGATGATTGGGGCGTGGATTACGTTTGTCCTGAGCCGCGTTCCCCGGAATACAGATATCTGGCGGCGTCCGACGAGGAGCGGGCACGCATCTTTAATACCCTGCTGGCGGATGAGAGCATCGGATTGCTCTTTGCGATTCGCGGTGGCTTCGGTGCTGCACGGGTGCTGCCACTGATCGACTGGGAGCTGCTGCTGGAGCGCAATATCCCAGTTGTTGGCTTCAGTGATATGTCCGCATTCCTGCTGGGCGCATACGGCAAGGGATTCAGAAGCGGCATCAGCGGATATATGGCCGAGAGCAGCTTTGGTGATCCACGATCTACAGCCAGACAACTTGCCCAAGGCATCAAGGCGCTAAGAGGTGCCGTTGAGGGCAAAGTCATCTCTGTGCCTTGCAAGAAGCGCTACACCGCGTTGAAGCCAGGTAAAGTCAGCGCGCCCGTCGTGCCGACCAACTTGATGCTCCTGACCTCACTTATGGGCACGCCATGGCTTCCAAGCTTGCAGGGCAAAATCCTGGTCATCGAGGGCATTGGGCAGGATGCCATCAGCATCGACAGGGCACTTACACAGCTTGTCAGCGCAGGCATCTTGCCAGAACTTGCCGGATTGGTGTTTGGCAGCTTCAGCAACTGCGACAAGAAGGAATATCTCCCTGAAATTTTCAGGGAATATTCCGGTATCGTCGATGGTCCCTGTTTCTGCGGCTTGCAATTTGGGCATGAATTCCCGAGCACCGCAATCCGCGTCGGCAGCATCGCTATTCTCTCTGTTGCAGAAAATGGTGAAGTTGTCTTCGAATAAGCATCTTAGCATAGTTTCTGTGGACGCTGTGGACATTGTGCCCAGGACACAGACGCACCCCACGCCCTGGAGATATCATCATGACAGATAAAACTTTTCCTAACGACGTCTTCTGCAATCCCCTTCCCATGCCGGATTACCCTGTAGGAATCTGTGCCCCTTCGCGTTTTGGGAAAGATGCGCAAAATGACAACTATTTCATCGGGCCTGTACGCGATTACCGGGAGCTGGCAGACCCGGAGGGAATATACCTGGACGGAAAGTGGTATATATTTCCTTCCGCAAGACAAGCTTACGTATCTTCAGACCTGGCTCGGTGGGAGTATTGCCCCCTTAGCTTCGAAGCTGGCAGCCCTGACTTGGGATATGCCCCCAGTATCGCCAAGGTAAAAGAACATTTTATTCTGACGTCCAGTACTCTGTATCAAGGCCATGCCTCAATTTTCAGAGGCCCAACCCCTCTTGGGCCGTATCAGGACTTGGGTTCTCCACAAATGCCGGACGGTTCCCCCATCGAACCAGAATGGTTGGATCCCACGATATTCTGTGATGACGATGGACGCTTATACATGTATTGGCATTTCGGTGGTGAGGGCGCAGGAATCTTCGGCGCTGAATTTGATCCAGAAAATCCAGTCCGCGCCATTACGCAGCCTGTAAAAGTCATTGATTTTGACCCCGCAAATGAATTTGAGCGGTATGGTGAAAACAACGAGCATCTCGATATGAGTTATGTTGAAGGCGAAGCCATATTCAAGCACAATGGGGAATATTACTTCCAATATGCCTGCAACGGCACCGTCTTTCGCCGCTATGCAATCGGCGTCTATCGGGGGAAATCCCCGATGGGGCCCTTTACCGTGCAACGTACCCCAGTCGTCCTCTCTCCCACTGGGCGTGTCGCGGGAACAGGACACGGAGGCTGGACGGCAGGCCCCAATGGCTCCATCTGGCAATTCTACACCTGCTGTGCACGTCGAATCCACTTTTTTGAACGCCGTATTGGAGTGGATCGGGTGGTCTTTGACGCCAACGGGGATGCGCACGTTACCGTCACCAATACGCCCCAATCCATGACCAGCGGGGATTTGGGGTGGAAGCCAGTTTCCGTCAATAAGCCCACCAGCGCCTCGAGCTGCCAGGGTACTAATTACGCTGCTTTTGCTACGGACGATGCCACTCACACTTGGTGGATGCCCGCCGCTGATGATCCTGCGCCTTGGCTGGAAATTGACCTGAAGCAAACTTTCACCTTGAAAGCTGTCCAGATTTTCTGGATCGAGGAGGGCTTAAATTTTCAGAAGGGAATTCTTCCCAGGCCTGTTCCTTTCGAGCTGGAGTTTTTCGATGAGAGCCATAAGCTGGTCGGCAAGCGCTCCTGGCTGGATCTCCAGACAGACCATCTCGTCGAATTCAAGACTTTTGATCCGATTCAGGCCTACCATGTCCGCCTGGTCTTCCATAATCCTGCGGACTCAATTCTGCAACACGGCGTTTCCAACCTGACACTTTTTGGAAATGTTGTTCTGCAGGCATAAAAATCTGCATTAAACGGGAAGACTGCGGGGCGATATTCTCTCTGCAGTCTTTTGCTTTTTCAGGTATGCGCCGGGGGTACACCCTATAATTGCTTTGAATTTGCGAATAAAATAATTTTCGCTGTTATAGCCGCACATAGTTCCGATCTGCCGAATATCCCCTGCGTGGTTTTTCAAAAGTATCGTTGCCAGTTCGATCCGGCGGCGATTGATATAATCTGTTACGGTATAACCTGTTGTCTGCTTGAACTTAAATTGAAAGCGGCGCTGGGAAAGAAATGATTTCTTCACCAGCACCTGCATAGGGATTTCCTGTGTAAAATGTTCATTGATATATTTTAATACTTCTCCTAAAGGGAATCCCTTTACCCGTTCTGTTTTGGCCAGGATATCTCCCAAGCGAAGCAAAGTCAGAATCAGATTCAGGAACACAACAATGGCGCCAAACATATTTCCTGACATTTCCTGTTGCAGTTCCCGACTTAGATCATCGGCTAAAAGCCTCACTTTCTCCAGTACCGCCGGATCGGAGATATGAAGTATCGGTGCAGCTGTAAACGCTTGTTTTTCACGCGGATGCAATGGAAAGAAAAAATTGAATAAGGGAATGTTCGTCGCATCAATCACTGGAATCGGCAGACGCTCCCCGTCGTACATGATATTAATCAGGCTCAATTCGGATTCTTTTCCCTGTTCATAGCCATGGCGAACCCCTGGAGGAATCAACA
>JAAZKR010000058.1 GCA_012799725.1 Oligosphaeraceae bacterium
AAGCCCAGCCCAGACTTGCCAGCTCGTCGCGCAGTTGATCAGCCTTGACCCAGTCCTTAGCCTTACGCGCAGCTTGGCGCTCTTCCAACAAAGCCGCTATCTCAGCTGGCAATGCCTCATCTGCCTCTTCATCCGGTTCACAGACAGCGAGCACCGAGTCCATTCTTTGCATGGCTTCTTGCAACAGAGTCACCACATTGCCCCCTATCTGTTCCTGATCCATAAGCCGATTAGCGCTGCGAATGAAATCGAAAAATGCAGCTAATGCTGTCGATATATTCAAATCGTCGCCCAAGGCATCACGGAAGGCTGCCAGGCAACGGTCGACAATTGCTTGAGCAGCGGCGCAATCAGTATCAGCATTGCCGGCATTTTCTCTCAGGCGCAGCTGAAAGGCATCTATGCGTTGTAGTGCCGTCCTGGCCTCATCCAGCGCCTTGAAGCTGAAGTTTAGCGACTGTCTATAATGCGTGCCTATCAGCACCCAGCGCACTTCACGCCCTTTGTAGCCCTTGTCCAGTATCTCGCGCAAAGTGTAGAAATTGCCTGCGGACTTGGCCATTTTTTCGCCTTCGACCATAAGGTGCGCGCAATGTAGCCAATAATTGACAAAAGGCTGGTCGTTGGCCGCTTCGCTCTGAGCAATCTCGTCCTCATGATGTGGAAAGATATTATCGATGCCGCCGCAATGCAGATCAAAGGTTTTGCCCAGGTAACGACTGCTCATGGCTGAGCATTCCAGATGCCAGCCGGGTCTTCCCCTGCCCCAGGGGCTATCCCAGTAAACCTCACCATCGGCTTCATCCCAGGCCTTCCACAGCGCGAAGTCGGCTGCTGACTCCTTGGCATACTCGTCATGTTTCACTCTGCCGGCGCAACGCAGTTGTGCCGGGTCTATGTTCACCAGTTGCCCATATCTGGGCCATTTGGCGATAGAGAAATAGATAGACTTGTCTTCAGCTTGATAAGCTATGCCCTTTTCCATCAGTATGGCTATGATTTCAAGCATCTCGGGTATGTGCTCGGTAGCCGCCGGATAATGGTCTGCGGGTAAAAAACGTAGCTTCTCTATGTCCTCGAAGAAAGCATCCTTGTATTTACGGGTAAATTCATCCAGCGACTTGCCTGCTTCCTGCGAACCGCGTATGGTCTTGTCATCTACATCAGTAAGGTTCATGACATGCCGCACCTTATAGCCGAAGAAAATCAGCGTGCGCTTCAACAAGTCCTCAAAAGCATAGGCGCGTAAATTGCCTATATGAGCATAGTTATAGACCGTCGGCCCACAAGTGTAAAGCCCGGCTTGGCCGGGACGCAAAGGGACAAACTCCTGACGCTTATGTCCTAGCGTATTGTAAAAGTATAATGACATAAATCCTCTTCCTGTAATGCTATCTCTCAACTTCTTGTTTTTAGTAAAGCCTTTTGTCGGCAACTTGCATTTAAATCATTGCCATATAATCCCTTTTGAGTTGCCATCACATCAATCTTTTTCTCTAACCGATCCGGCAGGAAATTATCATGACGCGGCACCTTCCAGGCGCTGATTTTGGGGGAGGCCCTGCCTCGGGTTCCCTCGGCCTCTGGGTTCGCCCACCCGAGGTCATGCATGGTACAGCCCTTGTCAGGGCTCCTGATTTGCATGACTTGCCCGTCAGGGATGCAACCCTGTAAATTTTCCGCGTTTCCCGTGGAAAAAAGGGTTATGAACACTGGCTCACCCCAAGATTAATCATGCCTTCCAACGTTTCTCAGCGTGATTTCTTGTCTTTTCCTTCCTTCAACGCGAATATCTGATCACGCAACATAGCCGCCCGCTCGAACTCTAGTACCGCAGCGGCTTCCTGCATTTCTGCCTCCAGCTGTCTGAGCGTCTCAAGCACAGCGTAATCGCCTTCCGGAGCGTCTTTGACCACGTTTTCGACAGTACGCTCGGCCTCCTCATAGATGCGCAGGCTATTTTGTACGGCACGGCGCACGGTTTGTGGCGTAATGCCATGCTCTCGGTTATACGCGATCTGTCTCTTTCTCCGATCTTCGCTAAGCTTCAGCACTTTTTTGATGCTGTCGGTAAGCTTGTCTGCATAAAGGATGACTTTACCGTCCTGGTTTCGCGCTGCTCTGCCTGCCGTTTGCACCAATGAGGTTTCCGAGCGTAAGAACCCCTCCTTGTCGGCGTCCAGCACCAATACCAAGGCCACTTCGGGCAAGTCCAGTCCTTCGCGCAGCAAGTTGATCCCCACCAGGCAATCAAAGTCACCGGCACGCAGGCTGCGCAGAATATCCACCCGTTCAAAGGTATCTAATTCCGAATGCAAATAGCGGCTGCGCAAACCAACTTTGCGCAGATAGTCGGAGAGCTCCTCGGCCATGCGTTTCGTCAGGGTGGTCACCAAGGTACGTTCGCCACGCTCTGCATGGCTGCGTATTTCCTCTATGGCATCATCTATCTGAGTAGCCAGCGGGCGTACTTCCATTCGTGGGTCCAACAAACCGGTAGGTCGCACCACCTGTTCCACCGGCTGCGTCAACTCAAGTTCATATTTGCCCGGCGTGGCTGACACGAAGATAAAATTATTCTGCATGCTTTCGAATTCATCGAAAGTCACCGGACGGTTATCCAATGCTGAGGGTAAGCGGAAACCGTTATCGACAAGCACCTGCTTGCGGTTGCGGTCGGCATTGTACATGGCACGTATCTGCGGCAAAGTGACATGCGACTCGTCGATTATGGTCAGGTAGTCATCCGGAAAGTAATCCATCAAGGTATCCGGCCTGGAGCCAGGCGCTCTTCCGGCCAAGTGTCTGGAATAGTTTTCCACGCCCTGACAGTAACCGATCTCATGCAGCATTTCCAGATCATAAATAGTACGCTGATAAATGCGTTGAGCCTCTACCAGCATGTGCCTTTTTTCAAAGTCTTCGACTTGCGCGGTCAACTCCTCGCGTATGCTCTCCTCTGCCATGCGTATGCGCTCTTGCGGCAACACAAAATGCTTGGCAGGAAAAATCATCGCCTCCTCAAGTTCCTCGATCCGAGACCGAGTCGTGCGGTCGTGTCGACTAAGGCGGTCTACCGTATTCCCCCAGAATTCTACGCGGATAAAATCATCGCGATGCGAGGGAAAAATCTCCAAGGTATCACCGGCCACTCTGAATTGGCCGCGTTCCGGTGCGAAGTCATTGCGCGTATATTGTATTTCCACCAATTGACGCAGAAGCTGCTCGCGAGTGATCTCGGCATTGAGCAAGAGCCTTGTTTTCAGAGCCGCGAAATCCTCCGGCGAGCCTATGCCATAGAGGCATGAAACGCTGCTGACCACGATGACATCGCGGCGTTCAAGCAGCGCGCCGGTAGCCGCCAAACGCAAACGCTCAAGCTCGTCGTTGATGGCCGAATCCTTGGCTATATAGGTATCGGTCTGCGGTATGTAGGCCTCCGGCTGATAATAGTCGTAGAAGCTGACAAAGTACTCTACCGCGTTTTTTGGGAAAAATGCTTTCAGCTCACTGAACAACTGCGCTGCCAAGGTCTTGTTGTGAGAGATGACCAAGGTGGGACGGTTAGCTTTAGCAATCAGGTTGGCAATGGTGAAAGTCTTGCCCGAACCGGTAACCCCAAGCAGGGTCTGATAACGTTGATTCGCCGCAAGACCGGCTGCCAAGGCCGCTATGGCTGCCGGTTGATCCCCAGCCGGGGAAAACTCGGAATGCAAATGAAAATGGCTGGACATATACGTGGCAAACGCCGGGAACAGAGGAAAACGCGGAAAACCTATGGAAGTGGCAGACCAACACCCTTCATTTAACGCTTTGTAATCACACCGACGTCGCTAATCCATAAAGTCGGCCTTGGCATTCTTGGCGATTCAATGAAGAGGGACAACCACTGGCAACACCTAACAATTGGAGAAAACAACGGACAGGCTGCAAATCCGCCTGCCATACCACCCGTCAGGGCGGCATCCCTTAAATTTTCCGTACTACTATCAATCGATTTCTTATTTTTTTCAGAAGGATTTTTATTTTATCCGCAGATTTATTCAGGTCAGCGCTAATCTGTGTAATCTGCGAATTGAATCTTTCACAGCGCTGCAACATAGACTCAGTCACCGCACAGTGAAGCGTAGAATTTCTCGAATTGACGCTGACACAGCTCTGGATTCGGAGTTTTGCAACGCTGCAACGACTCCAAGTTGCACAGTCCCAGCTCCAAGTTCGGCAACACCAAAAAATTCTCCGCTTGGCAATCCGGCCAATGATAGCCGCGTTCCTGTAGCAGGCGCAACAGGTTCTCTGCTTTTTCTACCATATCATGCCGTGCCTGAGAGTCAAACTCAGCCGCCAGAAAAGCAGGCAAAGTAAGCATGCTGGGTGGACGCAACAGCAGCAATCCGGCTCGAGGAAGCCCCAATATCCGTTTTTCACCCCAAGCCACCACATCAGGCACGCTAAAACCATCTGCCGCTAACATTTTTATATTCAGACGTTCGCGACGAGAACAGCGTTGCGGCAGTTTAAGACACAAAAGTTCGCATAAAATACGCCCAAAGCTGCGCTTTTGTTCGTGCTTCAGGCAAAGCGTGGTGTGCTGGTCAAGATCAAAACAATGCGAGTAGCAACCCCGGCTTCCTCTCTCGTGCTGGTCAAAATCTATCTCCAGCAAAGCCTGCCAAGAGTCTAGGCCGAGAGCTGCCAAGCGCTGCTGCCATTCAGGTTGGATGTTGAGACGACACATGGTTTGCTTGATAACAGGGTGAAAAAAAGAATGGTCGTATGGAGCAAATGAAACTATTGTCAATGTGCGAGGTTTTGCAGGAACACGAATAACTTCAACCAAAGCATTTTGTCGTTTGTCAATGGTGCTAATCAGTCAGATCAATCGAAGCCTTGAAAGGCAGCGACAGAGCCCGTAAGGGGCACATTATGCATAACCCGGGTGACTGAACCCGGAGGGGGTAAGGGAACCCGAGGCAGAACCATAACCGAAACCAGCGCCTGGAGGACATCACAACATGATGATTTTCAAGCGGATCAGTCAGATTGCCTTTCCCGCCGGTCTCGTTTCTTGTGTTTCAAGTGAAAAGATCTTCTTCCTGGAGAGCACACCCCCAAATGCAGTGCCTTTATAAAGGCGCTATTCACAGGCAACTAGCCACGAGTTGCCTCAAGCTGAGTCACCCAAAACTTTGTCTTTTCGGCTTTCATATCACAAGATTTCGAACATCGCCGAACAATTTGCCTATGGTCATTTTGGAACATTACCAAAGAGTACTACTGCTCAGTATCTGTAATGTACCGGTTTGTATGGTCCATCGACGGGCACATCAATATATCTGGCCTGCTTCTCAGTCATCTTGGTCAATCTGACTCCTAGCTTATTCAAATGCAGTCTGGCTACCTCCTCATCCAGCTTTTTCTCCAGACAATGCACGCCCAATGGTAATTCGCCTTTGGCCAGCCAGATTTGTGCCAGCACTTGGTTGCTAAAGGAACAACTCATAACAAAACTGGAATGCCCGGTTGCGCAGCCCAGATTCACCAGCCTTCCCTCCGCCAGCAGTATAATGCTATGTCCGTCTGGGAAAATATAACGCTGAACTTGCGCTTTGATAGTCTCACAACGTATTCCAGGCCATTTTTTCAGGCCCGCCACATCGATTTCATTGTCGAAATGACCTATATTGCAGACTAGTGCATGGTCTTTCATTTTCGCCATATGCTCAGCTAAGATAATATCACAATTACCTGTACAGGTAACAAAGACATCAGCTTTGGCAAGCACATCTTCCAGGCGCAGCACTTCGTAGCCTTCCATCGCTGCCTGCAAAGCACAAATCGGGTCTATCTCGGTGACTACCACCCTTGCGCCCTGGCCACGCAAGGCTTGAGCCGAACCTTTTCCCACGTCGCCATAACCACAAACCACACAAAGCTTACCGGCCAACATCAAGTCGGCAGCACGCTTAATACCGTCAACCAACGATTCGCGGCAGCCATATAAGTTGTCGAATTTAGACTTGGTCACCGAGTCATTGACATTGACAGCCGGAAAGAGCAGCTTGCCATCCCTATGGCGCTGGTAGAGCCGTTGCACTCCGGTAGTAGTCTCCTCCGAAACACCTAGACAGTGCGGCACTATACGGCTCCACCAACCAGGCCGGCTACGACGGTATGCCTGCAAACAAAGCAACAGCTCATGCTCGTCTTCAGGCATATCCGGCTTGATTTTCAAGACATCGGCATCTTTTTCGCCGGCGTAACCCAAGTGCAGCATCAAGGTAGCATCGCCGCCATCATCGACAATCAGGTTAGGGCCTTCGCCATCGGGAAAACTAAGCGCCTGCAATGTGCAAGCCCAGTAGTCTTTCAGCGTCATCCCTTTCCAAGCGAAAACCGGCACTCCTGCCGCGGCTATGGCAGCGGCAGCAGAATCACGGGTAGAAAAGATATTGCAGGAGCACCAACGTACTTCGGCGCCCAAAGCAACCAAGGTCTCAATGAGCACCGCTGTTTCCGTGGTCATGTGCAGGCTGCCGCTAATGCGCTTACCGGCCAGTGGCCGGCTTTCGGCATACTTGGCGCGCAACTCCATCAAACCGGGCATCTCCTTCTCGGCCAAAGCAATTTCCCGACGCCCCAGCTCCGCCAGAGCCAAGTCTGCAATCCAATAATCGTCTGTCTTTTGTATAGGCATAGCGATAAACTATAACAAGTTATTGCTCAGTAATGAATTGTTAATGTACGAAGCGGGTGTCGGCCAAATATGGCCGACCACAGGACACCGCACGCTACAGGCGCCAAGGCTTAGGACGCCCCATCTTTTGTCATTGGAGCCCGAAAGATGCCGACCACAGGACATTCACTGCACCACAAGCTACAGACAACGGGGCTTATAATGGCGTGACACGGCGTGTACATCCCATCTCTTGTCCACAAAGCACTCACCACTTAGCGGGCATTTTGCAACCCACTTGTGCCACTACAGCGGCGGCCAATCTGGCGGCCAATGCGCCCGCCTCTTCCAGACTCCGCCCCTCAAGCTGGGCATACAAAAAGGCACCGGCCCAGAAATCGCCGGCACCGGTGGTGTCGACAAGCTGCGTTTTCACGGCCGGCACAACAATGGCTGCTCCATCGGCAGCGATCCACGCGCCCTCTCCGCCCAATTTAAGCACGGCGATCTCACAGAGCCGTGCCAGATTTTCCAGCGCGGCTTCGCGTTCACTTACGCCAGCTAAGGCCAGACCCTCCGGCTCATTAAAAAATGCGACACTGACGAATTCGCCCAGCAGCTCGTTCAACAAACCACGGTTTGCCGTCACCAATTCCGGCGAGCCTGCGTCAAAGGCGATGCACAATCCGGCCTGCTTTGCCAATTCCAGCACATGCAGCAATGCCGCTGGTGTATACAACGCATAACCTTCGACAAACAGATGCGAATAGCCACAGAAGTCGCCTGCACTGAAGTCTGCTGCTTGCATCTGTGCAGCCACTCCTTGCAACGTGTACATGCTGCGCTCGCCATCCGGCGTCACCAGCGAGAGGCAGCGTCCGGTCATCGCGCCGGGTCGCATTTTGCAATTTCGGCAATCAACACCGGCTGCCTGCATCTGCTGCCTGAAATACTCGCCTTGTGGGTCATCTCCCAACAGAGTGAGCATGCCGGCTTTGCCGCCTAATCCAGCGAAAGCTCGCAAGGTATTGGCGGTTGAACCGCCCGGCCTGGCCAGAGGCGGCTCGGGCAGTAAATCGAGCAAACTTTGCATCTGCACCATGTCTACTGCACCGCTCTGATGAGCCAGCGTCATACTAGCCAGCTCTTCGCTTATCAGAGCCATATCATCAAGAATCGCAGCCCCAAAACCTAGCAGAGCAGCACTTTTCATTGATTTTTACCGTTGTTTTTTGCCTGAAACCGCATAGCCGTGAACGGACTTTAGGAATCGCAGCTCAGAGACAGGCCAGCAAGGCTTCCACCTTGTCGGTTTTTTCCCAAGGGAACTGCTCCCTGCCAAAATGTCCGTAATTGGCGGTTTCACGATACGACCAGCCCTTAGGCTGCATCAAGCCCAATGTGGCGATAATGTGCGCCGGCCTGAAATCGAAAATCTCTCCCTCGAGCATGAGTTCGGAAAGCCTCTCATCCTCATGTTTGCCGCTGCCAAAAGTGTTGACATTGATGCTTACCGGCTTTGCTAGTCCTATAGCATAGGCCACCTGTATCTCGCAAGCACGAGCCAAACCGGCGGCTACTATGTTTTTGGCGGCATAGCGTGCCATATAACTAGCCGAACGGTCTACCTTGGATGGATCCTTGCCCGAAAATGCACCGCCGCCATGCCGTCCCATGCCGCCGTAGCTGTCGACGATGATTTTGCGTCCGGTCAAGCCGGTATCTCCTTGTGGGCCGCCGATCACGAAACGTCCGGTCGGATTAATCAAGTAATCTTTAGCGTTCACGCCTTGCAGCAACTCGGCTGGCATAATTTCACGCAGCACTTGGTCCACCAATTTACGCAACTGTTCGGCATCCATTTCGGGGCTGTGTTGATGTGAGACCAGCAAGCTATGCAAGCGGCGTGGCTTACCACCCTCATAATGCAAGGCCACTTGTGCCTTGGCATCCGGTCTCAGGAAAGCATATTTTTCCGGCTGCCCATGTCTGAGCTGCGCCAGTCTCTGCATGATGCGGTGTGCGTAATAGAGCGGCGCCGGCATGAGGCACTCCGTATCCGAACAAGCGAATCCGAACATCATACCTTGGTCACCTGCACCCTGTTCACCGCTTCGACTGGTATCGGCGTTCACTCCCATAGCGATATCAGCGGATTGCTCCTTGATGCGGAGCTCCACCTTCATGGTATCGGCGGCGAAGCCCAAACCATCGTTATTATAGCCAATGTCGCGCACCACCTGCCGAGCCACGGCCTCGTAGTCCACTTGAGCACGGCAGCTTATTTCACCGGCTAACAGAATATAATCGGTAGTAGCCAACACCTCGCATGCCACTCGGCTTGCCGGATCTAAAGCCAGACAGGCATCCAAAATGGCGTCCGCGACTTGGTCACAAACCTTGTCGGGATGTCCTTCAGACACCGACTCAGAGGTGAATATAAAGCTTTGCTCGCTGCGCAACATAAGATACCTTTCGAAAATTATGATAATGTGAAAAATGCTAAAGACTCAGGCAAGCTGGTACACACAATCCATTTTTATCTACGGAAGTCCAAAGGACACGCCGACCAAATATGGCCGGCCACAGGACATGCACTTTCGCGCTGCACGCTACAGACGACAGGGCATATAATGGCATGATCGGGCATATACAGCCTGTCTTTTGTCTACAATGTCCACCACTCCGCCCCGTCGTTTTAGCCAATCGCTGCCACCAAATGTGTCAAGGCAAACCTTTAATATAGCCTTGAAAATCATCAGGTCTAGGTTGGCAGATTACATTATGAGTCTTACAATTCCGTCAATTGCAACATGCCATGTCATTTCGTACACCATTTCACCAAGTTTTTCGCAGCGGAGCCGGAGCCGGCGCATTTTTTCTCAATGTTATTGTTTGGGGCATAGGCACGGGATGTTTTAACGCTGTGCTCAACAACTACCTGATTGATGCTTACAGCCTGAGCGCCTACGAACGCGGCTGGCTCGAATTTTTCCGCGAAATGCCGGGTCTGCTTTTGGTCTTCGTGCTGGCACTGATGCACCGTTACAGTGACTGGAAAATACTACGCATCGCCTCGCTTATCTCCATGCTTGGAGTGGCCAGCTTGCAGTTTGCCTCCGGCAAGATAATGGCCACTTTCCTGATTACGGTATGGAGCATGGGTGAGCATCTGGCCATGCCGGTGCGCAGCTCCATCGCCATGCTTATCGCCAGAGAGGGCAAGCAGGGACAGTCTCTAGGCTATGTCAGCGCTGCTTTGAATGCCGGTACAGTAATCGGCAGCCTGATAGTTGCTCTGATTTTCTATTTGGGCATGACGGTATTTGTGGTTAGCAATAAACTACGCTTGTACAATATAGTATGGCTGGTAGTGCTGGTTCTTGTGTTCGCCGGCTTTCTCTGCATTTTACAACAAAGCGGCGGCAGCAGCACATTCCGGCGACCCCGCCTCTATTTCAACCGCAAATTCAACCTCTACTACGCACTGGAGCTTTTCTACGGAGCACGCAAGCAGATATTCATGACTTTTGCGCCCTTCGTGCTTATTAAACAATATGGTCTTGACACTTCTCAGGTCGCCCTGCTCTTCGGCTTCTGCGCTGCAGTCAATATCTTCGGCAGCCCGCTCATAGGCCGACTCGCCGACCACTTGGGCTACCGCAACACCATGATATGGGACACAGTGATACTTTTCTTTGTCTGCATCCTTTATGGCCATGCACATCGCTGGTTTGAGCCAAGAACAGCGCTTATCGTCGTATGCCTGAACTATTTGCTCGATGCTATCCTAAGCATCACTTCATTGGCCAGCAATCTCTATGTGCGCGACATCTCAAGTTCCACCGACGAAACCACTTCGACCATCAGCACCGGCATCTCCGTCAATCACCTGGTCTCCGTCGCCGCAGCTCCGCTGGGCGGCTGGATTTGGCTCAAATATGATGTTGGGGCGCTTTTCAACTTTGCCGCAGTCATGGCTCTGGCTAATTCAGCCTGCGCCTATATGATCAAACCCAAAAAACAAATAAGCAAATAAATAAGCCGAAAGACATGACCCTTGCATTGTTTGTTCATCTGGCCTATGGCCTCAGTCTTGAGGGGGTAAAAGTAGCTGGAGGGTATCCTAATAGGAAGGGACAGGCAAATGTGGCGCAAGTACGCGCCACCACAGAACTAACACCGCACAGAACTGGCATCATCGCAAAACGCCCATCCACATTGTCACCTGCAATGGATATGCCGCGCACGTGACAAGACATTTTCCAGAAATCGTAACGAGCCTTTGATCCTGGAATTTTGCGGAATCTGCGGATTATTAAAAGCCGCACCCATGTTGTGCGAAAAAATCGAATCGTCAGATTAGTCAGATCATGATAATGCCGTTTTGATTTTGGCGTATTTTGAGCGCTTGCAAAAAAACGAATTATTAGAATTGTGTTAGAATAGGCATGAATGGTTAATGATTAATTTGGTATTTCTATTTAGACAATTATATCATGCGTTTGCTATATTCTGGGACAGTTGTGTTAATGTCCCATTACTGTTTTGAGAGTGGCGCTGTTATGGATTTTTGCACCGCATTCCGAATACAAGCAAAAGGGCAACGCCACATTGAACCAACAAACCAAGAGGTGAGCTGTGATTGTTCTGCACGAGAAAGGAGTTCTGTTTCGGTTTTCTGTTGTTGTCACCCTGTTGTTATTTTCCGGGCAATTTTTATGCGCCCAAGCTCCTGAGCAACCACTGCAAAGCAAGATGACCGCCTACTTGGTCACACAGGACGCCGACAAGGGCGAGCAGCTTATTGCCACCGAGCAAATATTGCCGGGGCAAACCATAGAATATGCGCTGGACTACAGCAATGTAAGCGAGCGTGACCTCACCGAAATCTCTATTATAGGCCCCATACCCATGGGTACCTTCTATTTGGCCGGCAGCGCCCAGCCCAGCAAGGACAGCGTGCCGCAATTCAGCGTCGATGACGCACAAAGCTTCCATCTCGAACCTGTCAAATATATGGTCAAGTTGGAAGACGGCACAGAGGTGGAGAAAATTGCCACGGCAGATATGTATACGCAAATCCGTTGGCAGATCAACCGTATGCAGGCTGGTGAAAAACTAACCCTGAAATACAGAGTGCAAGTGCATTAAAGCAGGGAAAATAGCAGACCTGCGTCTTAAACGGCCAACACGGCAGCTTGCAAGTTTTCTTCACAAACCACCCCTAGGATAATTGCATATAGGCGCTTCGCCCCAAAACTAGACCTGCCTCCGGTAGGTCTACAAGTTTATACTACACAGTGACTGCTACTATAGCGCTTTCCAGCACAATACCGACCACTGACTTTCCAAGATGAATTCCTAACATACATTCTTTACATACATTTAGGTTTTTAACAACCAACTAAAACAAAAAAAATAGGAGGACCGCACAACACGAATAAAAAACATTTTCTTCATTTTCGTTTATCCGCATGTTTAATCAAAAACTCAAACCAAAAGTACGGCAAGACAGCTTGCCAATCACACCCAAAAGGGAAAGGAATGCAATGAAAAGCACCCACAAACAGATGCATGCTCGCATCCTCGTCATCCTGGCGCTCCTGCTGCCGGGCATCCAGGCCTTTTGCTGGACACCCGCCGGCACCGAAATCCGCAACCAATCCGTGGCTACCTATAAAGATCTCAACGATCAGCCGCAGATCTCGACCTCTAACGAGGTAATCAACATCGTCGCTAAAAAGTATGGCCTGGAAATCACACCGGACTACGCAGTAACTGGTGATGCCCCGTTCAACTACACCGCCCCACCGGCCTTGACGCAGACCGCCGCGCCTGGCAGCATAGCCTACTTCCATTACTACCTGAAGAACACCGGCAATACACCAGATGCCTACAATCTGATCGCCAACTTCCAGGCAGAGGACATTGGCGAATCCCGCCGCGCCCCTGATACCGTGGAAGTCTACTATGACGCCAATGGCAATGGCCAGGTTGACGCAGGTGATATCCTGCTGTATACCCGAGCTGGTGCTGTAGAGACACCAGGTGACCCAACGCCGCTGGTCGCCCAGGATGCCAGCATCCCCTTGATCGTGGCCGTCCATATCCCGACCGATGCCGCAGATGGACATCATATCAACACCGACATCGACGCAGCATCGATAGGCAGCGATCCTAGTGACTACATTGACGCTATATCCAACTGGAACCAGACCATCATCTCTGCCGGCACCGGCATCCTGACACCAAGGCAGCCAACGTCAGCACAGCCAAACCCGGCGATGAACTGACCTATACGATTGAAGGCTCCAACACCGGTACTACTCCTGTCTACGCCGTGAAGTACCCCAACTTTATCGCTTTAGACGCCGCCAGCTCTTTTGCAACCTACAATGAAGGTATCCTGATCATTGACGAGCTTGATCCCGACAAGTTGCAAGTTGACCCGAACTACAACGGCTCCAGCGGCAGCTATGGTTATGCCGGCCTTCTCGACGCGGTGGTCACTGCCAATCCTAAGGTCTCCGGCCCGACCAAAGCCAGAATCCTCTACTGGAATGAGAATCCCGAGGGATGGTTCGAGACTCCGGGAAATGCCACATGGGGCAGCGACCTCAACAATAAGCCGAAGATCGCCCTCTTTATTCCCGATGACAACAACGGAAATGACGACATAGACTTGGTGTTGGCTTCCAGCCAAGGCTATAAGTTCAGCTTTAACATCAAGATACGAACCCCATATGCTGACGCTGACAATGTGATTAAGAACCAAGTTGAAGTCACTTATGCCAAAGACAGCTCCGGGAACGAAGTTATAGCCGAATCAAACGAATCAAGGGTAACCGTCGGCACCGATCCTGATACCGCCACGCCTGGTGTTGCCATCGGACCATTTACGTATCCGCTGGCTGATACAGAGGCAACTTTTACCAACCTCAGTCATCCTGCCATCACCAAGACCCTGACCGTTGAGACTGGATCGCTTGACACCACACGGGCCGGCATCCGCGACGCAGGTGAAGTCGTCGCCTTCCCGCTGAGTATCCTAAACCCGAATCAAGACCTCACTGCTCTTGGCCTCAACGGCACCGGCGGCCCTGCCACCTCGGCTGATATCTATAACATCACGTATAGCGCTCCCCCGGCAGGCTATACCATCGTCCTCTATAAGTCTGATGCCATCACGCCGCTAGCTGACACCAATGGGGACGGCATTCCGGATACCGGCGCGATTGAACCGGGCGCCCAGGCAGACATCGTAGTCAAAGTCTACATTGCGGCGAGCCTGAATGACAGCACTGCACGAGAGTTCACGATTACTGCCCAATCGACCAATGCCGCTGCTCCGGCAATAATCGACACAACTACACTGCATATCCAACAAGTCCTCCCCGCTGGTGTTGACATCGCCACCGCCACACCAGTCAGCGCCGGCCCACCACCCACCGGCCAGCTGGGTGGGAATGACAACGCCACCGACCCCAATCTAGCCAGCGAAGCAGATGACGACGATCATACCACCATAGCCGGCGTCAACCCCGGCACGATTGTGGTCTTCCCCGTCGATATCGCCAACATGCGACCCGGCACCACGGACAGCACCACCAGCGTTGCTGACACCTACAAGCTGAGCGTAGAAAAGAAGCTTGTCAACGGCAAAGACGCCGGGCCTTTTATCGTTGAACTGCTGGAGGACATCGACAACAATAAAGAGGTCGACGCTAACGAACTCGTTCCTATCAGCGACACTGGCTGGCTAGCACCCGTCAAAAAAGTTGACACTGTTGCCAATGTTTATGCAGACGCTGAACGCATCTTCCGTCTCAACGTGCGTGTAAAGGTTCCGGAGGGCACAACCGCCGGCAACTACATCATCGCCGTAAAGGCCACCTCAACCAATAACCCGAACGTAGAAGACATCATGCACCTGCTGGTAAAAGTGAACGAATTCCCCAGCATCCAAGTCACTCCGGACAATACCGCCACGGTAGTAGCTGGTGGCACCTATATCTTCTCGCATGTGGTGGTCAACACCGGTAACATAGCAGACAAGGTCACGATGGAATACAACATCGCCAGCACACTCAGCGGCTACAACGCTGTGTGGGTGAACGAAAGCGGTGCCATTCTAGGCGATGGCAGCACCTACACGACCGAAAATAACTTGGACCCCAATGATAGCTTTAACGTCTATCTGAAGGTCTTCGTGCCGGCCAATGCCCCGGCTGGCAGCGTTGTGCCGATCACGGTGACAGGCACGATGGACGTAAATGGTACTGTCTATGACACTGCTCTGGACGTCCTCACCGTCATCGACGGCGCCTTGCAGCTGACCAAGAGTAATTCTCCGACCGGAGAGATCGAACCAGGCAAAAAGATCACCTACACCACTGTGTACAAAAACCTCAGTCCGGGCGAGCTGACCGATGCCTACATCGCTGACGCCATCCCGGCCAATACCTACCTGGACGGCAGCAACCTCGCAGAAATCACGGCTACCCTGCCTGGCGCCTCCACCTCCATTAGTGTCAACTCCAACGCTGAAGATTTCGAATACATCCTCAATGGTGGAAGTATCTGGACTCCTTTCGACCTCGGTTCCCTGCCTGATTTCACCGAGGTCACCAACATCCGAGTCAAAATTGGCACGGTACCGGCTGGTGAAAAAGGCGACTTCGTCTTCAAGGTCATCGTGAAATAACACCGCCATCCGGAGTCCGGCAATATTTTTGCCGGACTCCATCGCCCGGCGCTTTCGGGCTTATGTCTGAAGCGCCGGGATATTCCCTTTTAAGAAACTCATTTTCCAGTGCAACGCGCAACTTTGGTTACAGACATAAGATGTTGTCTTGAAGTTAAACCCATTCAAACATGCAGCATGCATGCTTTACGGCAAAATAACCACCCTTCATGCAATCGCTTCCTAATAGCCCTGATTTCGAGGCTCGGTTTCCAAATCACAGAGTACAGGACTAGCAAACATCAAGACGATCAACAACCAATGACACATGACAAATAACAAAAACATCTTGATCACAAGTTATTTGTGTCCCTCACCAAATCTTTCGCATTAGCAATAACTTTTCCACAAGCAGCCCTCTGTTTTCATCGTGACTTCCGTCTTTAGCAAAAATCATCGCGCAGGATTTAGCGCCGGTTTCGATTCCGCCACCAGCGGAATCGTTGCTGTTGCTGTCTTCTGCCTGGCGATTTTTGGTTTGGCCGGCAATCTTATCGCCCTCACTCCGGCGCAGACCCGGATCTGTAATCAGTCCACCGCCAGCTACCGCTGGCAAGGGCGCGATCATGGCATAGCCTCCAACCCGGTCTTTAACTTGGTCGCACCATGCTATGGCATCCTTATCAAGCCCGATGGCACAGCAGCAGCCCCCAGATTGAATGCCCTGGCTGATCCGGGAAGCAGTGTCTACTTCTCCTATGTACTCAAAAATACCGGAAATATTACAGACAGTTACGCGCTCGAATTGAAATTCGCAGGCGGCAACTTCTTCCCCGCCTACAAGGCTATCTATATTGACACCAACAGCAATGGCAAAATTGACCCGGGCGAAGCAGAAATCACTAAGGTTGAAAACCTGCCAGCCGGCAGCAAAGTCAACCTTTTGATGCGCATAGACGTGCCAGCCAACACCAATTATGGCGAATATATCCTGCACGATCTGCAAGGTAAATCATTGGGCGATCCTAGCCAGACAGATACGGAAAACATCAATCGCATAAACCTTGTGCGAGATGTAGTGCTTAGAATCACCAAGAGCCCCAACGTGGTCTCGGTAACACCGGGCAGCAAGGTGCAGTTCAGCCTGGATTTAATCAATAACGGCAGCGTCCCGGCAAAAGCGATGAGCATCAACGTCGATGGCAGCTTACGCCGCGGCATCCTGGTATCCGACCAGCTGCAAGGAGCACCGCATAGCCGCATACGTTATGTGCCAGGCAGCTTAAATGCAGCACCGGCAAGCCACTTGAAAATCTTTAAGCTGGACAGCATCAGCTCACAGTGGCGGCAACTAGATGCCACCGAGCAAGAAAACTACAAGGATCGCATTGTCGAAGTCGCAGCGCTTTTCCTGGGCGATGGCGACATGTTCGCCCCACCACAGCAGGCCAGGGTGCTCTTTGAAATGCTCATTGCCGCTGACCATTCCGCCGGCATAGTCGAAAATATCAGCAGGGTGGACTATCATAACCGCAATGACGAACCCCGGCATGATGAAGCCACCAACACGGTGCAAATTATCGTACGCGGCCAAGTCGATGGACTGCTTATCGGCCCCTATCAGCAACCCGAGGCCAAAGGCAGTACCTTCGGTGTCTACGACAATAACGGTGACGCCTCCATAGACCCGGGAGTTCCTGCCACACCACCCAATCCCTACGGCACCCAAGTAGCCGGAAATGTCGTCTATTTCCTCAATACTGTGCGCAATGACGCCAATGCCACCGATACCATCAACTTGACTATAGATGAACTAAGCAACCTGCCTGCAGACTGGCTGCCGCTAGCAAGAATCATGGCGGTCAGCGGCATAGAACAACGTTACAATGCTGATGGCAGTGTCTTACTGCACCCCGCAACCGGTGAACAGCTCTTCAAGCCAAGCAATGTCAGCACCCTCTTTGACAGCAATGGCGACGGCATACCGGACACCGGACCGCTGGCGCCGGGACAGAGCTATACCGTGGCAGTGCGCGTGGTAATACCGCTGAATGCGGTCAATCCCAACGCTCGTGCCGGCACCAATGCCCGCAACGATGGCACCCGAGGCGGCGACAAAGAATATGCCGACAATGACGGGCGCGGCTACCGAGTCACGCTCAGAGCCACCTCGACTTTGGACCCGACACGCTACAACCTGACCTCTAATATTATCGAAAGGATCATGGACCTGAATGATTTCTGGGACCCCTTCACCAAGGATCATCAGTCGGACGAGCAACTTTATCCGGGCAGCAAAATACGCTATACTAATACCTTCGGCAACAATGGCCCCGGGCCGGTATACAATACCATTATCATTGATGAGCTCAGCGAATACCTTACCAATATCAGCGATATCAGCAATGGACGAGTCAAAAAACTAGCCGGCCCGGCAGGAAAATACGTTGATGCCACCGGCAGTTACGATCCTATAACCCACAGCGTCTCATGGCATATATTCGAAATACCGCCTGGATTCGTAGGGCAGATCGGCTTTACCGCCGAGGTGGCTGAAGGTGTCAAGAACGGCACAGAAATACCCAACGTCTTCGCCATTAGCAGTGATCAGACCGACTTTCCGCGCACCTCCAACAAGGTATATGATGCGGTGGGAGGTGAAAAGGTGCTTACGCTGGAAAAAAAGGTAAGCACCGACAAAGTCGAGATAGGCGATCCGGTACGCTACGAGCTGCATGTTGCCAACGCCGGCGAGGAAACCATACGTAATGTCATGATCGAGGACATACTGCCCAAGGGCTTCCGCTATCTGAAGAAAAGTGCCAAGATAGACCGCGATAAAGTTGAACCGGAAATCTCCAAAGACGGGAGTATTTTGACTTGGAGCCTGGGTAGCTTGGCACCCGGCGAAAAAGTCGTCATCAGCTATGTCTGCGTGGTGACCTCCGACATCAAGCTGGGCAGTAACACCAACTCCGCCATGGCCAGTGGCCGTCTGCCCAAAGGTTCGCGCATACGCTCGCGCGATAGCGTGGATGTGGATGTGGAAATAGGCATCTTCCACAATGACTCAGTCATCTTCGGTAAAGTCTTCATTGACCAAAATGACGACCGTATTCAGAATCATGCCGAACCCGGCGTAGCCGGAGTGCGCCTTATTCTGGAAAACGGCACCTATGTAACCACCGATCGCGAAGGTAAATACCACTTTTCCGGCATCAAGCCGGGCATGCACGTGCTGAGACTGGATGAGACCAGCCTGCCGCCAGGAATGAAAGCCGAAATCATCGACTCGCAAAATATCTTCAATCCGCTCTCGCGCACCATAGAACTGCGCTGGGGCACGCCGCACAAGGCCAATTTCAGATTGCGCAGCGTCAAAGATGCAGAAGAAAGTGCAGCGGCGGCAACAAAGAGCGGCGATGCTGAAACGCTTGCAGAAGCTGACAAGCAGGAGGCAGCCGTTGTCAAAGACAATGTGCTCAAACCCATACAGGTGCAGCTGCAAGACGCAAGAAGCTTGGTCATGATTGAGTGCGAAGAGGACATTAATGCTCAGCCCGAATACGATGAAAATAGCGGCATCGTGCATGTCCTGTTGCCCGGAGTGACCAGCAGCACACAACCCGAACGCCTGGCCTTGGACGACCCTAACGTAAGTTCTCTGCAATGCCATTTAGACCAAGAGCAGAAACGCGCCAAAGTGCAAATACGCCTGCGCAAACGTACCAGTGGTTATAACAAAGTTGAATATCAAAATGTTCCCAAAGGCCTGATCGTGCAGGTGGGCGGTGAATCGGCGCCCGATCATGATCCGACACCGGCACAGCTTAAAAAACAGAATGCCAGGCTGCTTGAACAGGACGAATTCCAGCCGCGCATCCTGACGCCGGAGAATGGCGAAGCCTTTGTTTCCAGCAATCAGTTCAGTGTCACCGCAGCCTGTTTCCTGGCTGCCCAGCCCAAGCTCTTTGTCAATGACGAGGAGGTGCCCGAAAGCCGAATCGGCCTAAGAAGTGTGGACATCAAGACTCGGCGCATCACCTTTGTCTATTACGGCCTTAACTTGCAGCCCGGCAAGAACACGGTGCGCTTTGAAGCGCTTAACCCCGGTGCCAAAGAACCGGTTGTAGATCAGATCAATATCTATCGTGCCAATACTCCAGCCAGCATACTTTTGCGAGTGCTCCCACAGCCGCTTATGGCTGATGGCCTCACCGAACCACAACTGCTGATCACCCTGCTCGACTCCGCAGGAGTGCCAACCGGACATGGCACCGTGGTCACGATTACCGTGGACAAGGGCGATATACTTAGCCCCGACCTGCGAACCACCGAACCCGGCCATCAAGCGCAGATAAAGGACGGCAGCACCCTGATCAGGCTCAGCGCCGCCTCCAGCCCGCAAGTGCGCAAAGTCACTGTTACCATCAATAATCTGCGGCATGAAATGGAATTGACTTTTGCGCCGCATCAGCGCAGCTGGATCGTCAACGGCATAATCTCCGGCACCGCCACTGAACGCCATAGCAAGGAAGCAAATATCAGCGGGACAGATAAGGACTGGAAGCTTGACGATCGTATCGCCGTCTTTGCCAAGGGGGCGCTACCCAAGGACTTTGTGCTGACGGCAGCATACGACTCCAAGAAGCCACGTGACGACCGCAAGGTCTTTGAGCGTGATGATATCCTGAAATATTATCCGGTTTACGGCGACGAATCCGAGCAGGAATATGAAGCGGAGTCCCGCGACAAACTCTATATTAAGTTGGAGCGCGACCAGTCATATCTTATGTATGGCGACTTTGACAGCAACATGGATAAAACCGAGCTGGCCGCTTATAAACGTGCGATGACCGGAGCAAAACTACACCTGGAAAGCAAATATGCCGACTTGGATGGCTTCTTCTCGCGTAATGATCAGGTGCAGATCAAAGGATTGCAGATACCGGGACGAGGAGTAAGCGGCTACTATACCCTGCCGGATAAAAACATCATCATCAACAGCGAAAAAGTGGTCATTGAAACCAGGGACCGCTGGCACCCGGACCGAGTCCTGGAAAGCAAAACTATGAACCGCTATACCGACTATAGCATAGACTACAGCACCGGACGCATACTCTTTAAAAAACCCGTGCCATCCAGAGATGAAGACAATAACCCCGTCTATGTCGTGGTCGATTACGAAATAGACGGACGCAAGTCGAAAAACTACAACACCTACGGTGCCCGCGGTCAACTGCATAATGCCGAACGCACCATGCATATCGGCGCTACAACCATACGCGATGAAGCCGCACCCTACGATCATACGATCGAAGCTGTGGACGCCAGTATACAGTTGATACCAGGACTCACCTTGAAGGGCGAAGTGGCGCAAAGCCAAAACTTTGAAAATCAGGATGGCAGCGCTTGGTACGTAGAACTGGAAGGCAGCTTCGACAAAGCGCGCTACAGGCTATACCACCGGGACGCAGGCAGCAAATTCGAAAACCTGAGCATGTCCGGCGATAGAGCCGGACTGACCAGCACCGGCTTTGAAGGTGAGTTTGACCTGAATGAAAATTGGTCCACTAAAGAAGAACTCTACCGCGAAACCGATACTACCGAGGAACGCCGTCGTTATGTGGCCATACATGATTTTGTTTTCAAGAAAGACAGTCGCGAATTCACGCTGGGCATGGGCTATACCCAAGAAGAAATAACGGCAACCGGAAAAGATGAGGGCAAGCGCCTGAAAAGCCCCTTCGCACGTATCGGCACCGCTTTTGACCTCACACGCAAGCTGCGCCTGGAACTCTTCCATCAGCAGGCCTTCGGTGACAAAGACACAGACCAGGGCACCCGCAGCACCGCTGATCTGCGCTATAGCCTGAACCAGCACCTGGACCTGCTTGCCGGAATGGAGCGACGTGAAGTGCAAAGCGGTGATACCGAAGTGCATCTTAATGCCGGCATGGAGCTGAGCCTGAATGAGTCAACCACCGCCTTCCATCGCTATAAACTGGAAGATAGTGCCAGCGGACAGCGTGTGCGCTCCGGCAGCGGACTGGACGTGCAGCACAGCATCACGCCAGAATGGAAGCTGGGCGCCAGCGCTGAATATGGTCGTGCCCTGCGTACTCGCGGCGAAATGAGCACTGATGACTTCTGGGCGCTGAGCCTGAGCGGTGAATATCAGCCCGATGGCGGTAAAGGCACTGCCATCGCACGCTTCGAACTGCGTGATGAAAAAGATAGCGAGACCTCATATCTGACCGAGATCGGCGGCACGCTCAAGCTGAACATTGACCATACTCTCTTCGGCCGCAATATCGCCAACTACATAATCGGGAAGAAAGACAATAATGACAGCCTTAGCCTGGACTTCTTAATTGGCTGGGCCTACAGGCCGGTGGATTTCGATAAGCTTAACATCATCTCCGATCTGGAAATGAAGTATGAAGACAAGACTGACGTGGCAGACTATGGCAGACTGAATAAGCTTATCTTCTCCATAGAAGGCAACTACCAACCGCTGCATCGGCTGGTCCTCGAAGGCAAATATGCCTGCAAGCTGGTAAGCGCCAGCTATCTAAGCTCGCCTTTGTACAGCGATGTGAAAGCGCTGGGAGCACGAGTGGACCTTAACGACCGCTTCTTTATCAGCGCCGGCGCAAGGCTGCTTTCACAGTATGATGTCAATGCGCATACCATCAGCTATGGCGGCAGCTTGGGCGTGAACGTGGCCAAAGACGCACGCATCGCTTTCGGATATAACTTCGAAGGCTTCAAGGACAAAGATTTCGCGCGTGGCGATCACTGGGACAAAGGATTCTATATCGCCTTCCACTGGAAGTTCGACGAATCAATCTTCGGTATCCTGCGGCGCCTGGAAGGGACAGACAAGAAATGACAGGGGACAGGGTGCAGAGGACAGCGCATTCCTAGCTGCGTCCACAATGACCACAATGACCACAATGACATACTTGGGAAAAAATAACATTCTGATTACGCTTTGCGTCCTTGTCGCGCTTTGCGTCGGCGTCGCGTCGGCATCCGCCGAACCACGCCTGCTGGTCGAGCCGGAGAAGCTCTCTCTGGGCGAACTCGATACTTCGACAGGTCAGCGTATCTTCCCTGCCAGTTTCACCTTGACGAATACTGGCGACGCCCCCTTGCATCTCGAGACGCCCCGCGCCAGCTGCGGCTGCACCAAACTGCAATTGGCAAAACATGACTTGGCGCCAGGAGAAAGCACTGAGCTGAAGGCGACGGTCGATGTCACAGGTAGATATGGCTCGCAGCGCTTTTCCATTTTCGTCCCCAGCAATGCATCCGAAACTCCCACTCGCCTCGTCATTGAAGCGACGGTGCCGGATGCCCGCACCGGCTGGGAACTCGTGCCCCAGCAACTGTCTGTGCATGGCAACACCCCCGCACTGCTGCACATACGACTTTTTGACAAGGACCGGGACCTGCGCATCACAAAGCTCGAACTGCCCGACGGCTGTGAAGTGCTCACGCCGCTGCCCATAGTCATCACTGGCGACGGCTTGGGCCGGATCGACATCCGTTGCCGCCAGAACCTAGGTGCTCCTGGCAGTCGGATTCCCTTTGCGGTTCTCAGCGATCACCCGGAAAAGCCTCGCTCGAACGGCTGGCTGTTCATTGCCAACAACCCAACAGCGCCAGCGCCACCGCGCCCGCCAACACCGCCAAATGTACCGACAACGACAACAACCGCCACCCGTGCCAGAATCATGCCGATCGAAGCCTCGATACTCAAGGAACTGATCAGCTCGATGCAAGTGGTCAATGACCTGGTACTGCTCGATATCCGTCAACCGGAAGATTTCAAGCGCGGCCACATTCCGCGCAGCGTCTGCTATCCCTCGACCGAATGGCAACTCGAACAGCCCCCCTGGCCACCCTCGGCAGTCCTGGTCGTTATCGCCGACCGTGACGAGATGGCCGCCAAGGCCGCCGAGCTGCTGGCAGAGAGCAAATGCCGCCATGTGCTGACCCTCCGCGGCGGCATCGCAGCCTGGGCAGCTACAGCCAAACTGGTGACAAAACCATGATAGTACTACTATCGGAAAAACCAAAATTTTCGCGTCGTATCGTGTCTTTTCGTTGTTAAAAAAACTTTACTCATGATAAATAAGCGCTTATCAATCTGGATTCTGCTGCTGACATTGGCCTGGCCACTGTTCGGCGCGATCCGCATTAACGAAATCATGTTCGATACCGGCGGCGACCCCGACACCGAATTCATCGAACTGTACAACAACGGTGCTGGCAGCGTGGACCTCGAGGGCTGGAGCCTGGTAGTTGACGGCACGACGCTCGTGACCTTTGAAAGCAGCCTGACGATAGCCGGCGGACAGTACCTGGCAATATTCGTCGGCAGCCCAGCCGCGCCCCCGGCATCATCCTACTCGCTGGGTCTGACCGAGCCAGCCATCGGCGACACCGGCGCCGAAATCCTGCTGCAAGACGACAATGGCGATCCGCACGACTACATCGCCTACGGCGCCGTGCCGCAGGCAAACCCACCGTCACCACTCATCTTCCCTGAGCCTATCAGCCCTGGCTCCTGGGACTATGGAGACGGACTTGCCTTTATTGAGCCTGACGGCACGAACAGCGACGATCCCAAGCAATGGATCAATCGCCGCAGCGCCAATATAACGCCGGGAGCAGCAAATACGCAGCAGCCCGCCCCCACTGTCAGCTATGGAACCATCAACGTTCCGGGCACTTTCCCAACCGTCAATGCCTGCGAAGAAATCGAAGTACCCATCAACGTGAACTACAATCACGAGACGCCGGTAATCAATGCCAACCTGACCTTCACCCTGCCGTCGGGATTCCTCTTTGCATCTGCCAGCGACAGCGGTGTTTTTGATAACACTACTCGCAGCGTGAGCTGGTCCTTGGGAACCCTTGGCGGCGATAAGTCGGTAAGCGTGCGCGTACGCCCGAATTGTGAAATCACGTCCGGACAATTCAGCAGCGAGGCCGTCGAGCTTTCATTCCGGCGCTATCCCAGCCAATCCCCCACCCCAACGGTGAATGCCACCAACTCCAGCTCGAGCATCACCATCAAGCAACCCGAGTTGGAAGTGAAAATGACCCAGTACGGCACCGGCAACAGAGCCGCCATCGCCGAAATCTCCAGCATGGTAGAGTTCCAAATTGAAGTCACCAACAAGGGCACAGCCCCTCTGACCGGCTTTGGCGCCTATATAAGCCTGAATCTGAAAGATGACCTCTTGTTTGTCAGCTTCCGCAAAAACAGCCCGACTGGTCCGGCAGTGGATTATTTGGAGCTAAACTTCATCGACAGTGTTTTCACCGGCTGGACCGGCCACATGGGACCGGGTGAAACTCGCACATACTACGTAAAGGCGCTGAACATCGACTGCGCACCTGAATTGGGCAGCGCCAGGGTCTGGGTGGGCTGGGGCTGTGGAGACAGCGAGCCGGGCACGCAGAGCTGCTGGAAAACTGTCAACACCGGCGCGTCGGTTCTCTGCCCGCCGACGCTGACCTTCGAGGTGCCCGAAGGTGCACCGGACGTCTACATGGGCTGCCAGAATGTCACCCATCACATTGTGATCGGCAACTCTAACGGCGTGCCGATTAAAGTCACCGGCCTCGAACTCAGCCTTCCCACTGACACCTACTGGATTTCCTCCAAAATCGGCGACACTGACGTAGGCACCTACGACCAGGCGACCAAAACCCTGACTTTCACGGCGGCGGAGCTCACCAGCAATTCCGATCACTACCTGCCTGCCCACAGCGACATCACCATCGTGCTGGTCATGCGTCCGAACTGCACAGCCAACACGGACCGTCGAGCTTCGGGCGTCTTTAACTATGAGTTCGGCTGCCCTTTTTGTGGCTGGCTGCCTGGCTCGGTAAGCAGAACTGGCAGGGGCGTCCCCTTGTTGCAACCGGCATTGGCCGTCACCGTACAGGATCCGGCGGACCCTACCAAAACGACCGTCTTGGCTGAACGTGGCAAAACGGTGACCTTCAAAGTCGTCGTGGACAACAACGGGCTTGGCGACCTCAATACAGACGGCAAGCCGGAAGGCGAGGAAGGCGGCTGGGTCGAATTGTTCAACATCGGCTCCGGCTTAGAGTTACAGAGTATCACAGACATCACCGGAGTCAGCACGCCGGTGACCTGGCAGCTCCACGGGGAGCGACAACGCTGGGCTACCGGCACCATGCCCTCCAAGACCAGGCGCACTTACCTGGTGTCCTTCCTCGTCATCAACTGCATTAATGTCGGCTATGAAGTCGGCACTTACTGGACCTGCGCCGGCACGGACCCGGCTGACACCTGCCGACAGGACGGCGAAAGCAAGGGCTCGGTGAACATTGTCCTGCGCAATCCTTCACTAACTCTTGGCATCGCCCCAGACACGCTGGTGATTGACTACTGCGAGGGCGCGACACTGAGCATCCCGGTCAGCAATGCCAACGAGGAAGTCAATGGCATGGCCAGAAATGTCAGCATAAACTTGGTGGGGCTAAGCGCGGAACAATTCGATATCACAATGGAGGACAACGAGCCTTTTATCCTTTCCTCCTTTGAGAACAATGTGGCGACTTTCTCGCTCATCCATGGAGATGACGCTGACCATAATGGCGAAACGTACGACATCGAACCCGGCAAAAGCTTCGACCTTAATTTCACGGTCAAGGTCAAAACTTGCAACGCGAGTTCTGGCGGCACCCTTATTTACCAGCCCTACTACGAAGATTCCTGCAACATCCCCTATACCTCCGGCACCCAGATATCCAGTTTCAGTCGCACGCCCCAGGCCGGCGC
>JAAZKR010000059.1 GCA_012799725.1 Oligosphaeraceae bacterium
AACATAATGCTACATAAAATAGCATGGTTTCCACAGAATGCAAGTCGAAACAAGAAAATATTAGTTGCTACAATTTCAAGGGGAGCCACCGCTCAAAAATCAACCGAATTTGGGGAAGTTAGGTTAAGGGTGCCATCGTCTGTCTGATACACTAAAAAAATGACTTTTTTGCGGAAAATTCTCGCCCATACCCCCAGCGCCTCGAAGTTCTTTTTGATGATCGCAACCAATTGGGTTGCCTCGGGATTGAAGCGCACGCAGCAACTCCCCAAACACGGCATTGTCGAGTTCCTGATATTCACTTTTAGGCAGCATTCCGCGCAGGTTTGCCACGATGGCATCTTTGACTCCAAGAAAACGGCTGTATGCATGGCGCAGAAAAACCAGCCCATGACCGGCAGAAAATATTCATTGCTGGCATAATTGGAATTTGCCCGCAGAGTATCCGCAGCGCTCCATAGGCGCTTCTCGATTGCTTCAATATGTTCCAGCTGGGCCATTGCCCTCCGCTTACCGTAAAATTTCATATAAATATTGCGGAAAAACTACCCGATCTGCCCGCAAAAAATGCATCAAAACACGATTGTCGATGGACAAGACAACCCTCCGGTAAATGTAATTCCTTATTCCGGTTTTTCACTTTGCATCGGAACTTTTCGAAACGGTGATGGAAGCAATGGAACTTGTAAGGCGTCAATGAACTTGGGTAGGCAAGAAATTCTTTTTGAACAACGAAATGCCCAAAAGGACACGAAAAAATTCATGGAAAAGGCTTTGTCCGCGAGAATAAGTCGCATTTGCCATGGAATTTTTTCGTGTCCATTAGTGTTAAATTTCAGACATACAAAAACAAACATGAATTCTGCCGCAGTTAGCCTGGCATTATTTCAGAGACATTATGCAATTTGTTCTGTTCTTCGAAAGCCATGTGGTCTTCCAGAATGAGGCAGTGTGCGGCTCTGCCTAAAGCCAGAGCGGGGGATTCGCCGTCCGCCACTTTTGTCAATGACCGTCAAAATGAGCCACATGCGACCCACGGGGTGGCTCAGTTTGAAAAAAAACAAGGATATGTCGAAAGGGGGTTGGGGAAAGAAACGGAAACAAAAACACAACTTCATTATTAACAGAAAGTTATGACTTTGGTTGTTGCAAAAATACGACCAGGCATTAACTTAGGGAAGTGGCTCATTTTGAAGCGACCCGTGGCATACTTTTTACCATCGAAAATTTTCATCCTATGGGGTGGCCGTGTATGACAAAGCAGTTTTATGAGAAATGGCGGATTTACCATTGCCTGCAATACTGGGTTTTGCCGGTGGGGGGACTGATGAAATGCCAAAAATAAAGTCGCGTTACAAAATATTCGGCTGGCTTGTCATCACCTTGGCGGTGGCGATGCTTTCATGCATATATTATTTTGCTCGTGAATATTATGTGCCTTTTCCATCTCTATCATATCATCCTGTTCCTGGATCAACGCTCATCGAGGGAAGTTTCGAGCTTAAGATCCGAAAACCTCTGAATCCGACGACACTTGTCCGCTACGCAGTGCCGATAAATCCAGAAAACGGGCTTCCACTTCCCAGCGCGGCGACCATGGTTTTTTACGCGCCTTTTAATGGTGAAGCAGCTCGCATTCGTCGGGGGCTGGTACCGTGGCACCGTGACTTTGCCGTTCAACACGGTTTCACGGTATTCAGCCTAAGTATTGAGACCAATACGGAAATGACTGACGACATCACTCGATATTATATTTATCCAAAGTCCGGTTGGGGGGCGTTGGCTTTCCGTATTCAGGAACACCTTGCAAATGAGTTCGGGCTTGAGATTCGTCCTTTGATCATAATCGGCGAATCCAGCGGCGGGAGCATGGCTCAGCAAATGACTGTCTCATTCCCTGATCGGATGAGCGTGGTGGCTTGGAATGGCGGTTCCCGTTATGCGCCTTTCTCAGCCCACAGCGATACCCGTATGCTTGCATTGAATGTATGGGGTTGCCCGGGACTGAATAGAACCGTCAGCATGGTCGAGGATGGCATAAGAAAAGGATTCAACATACGCCATATTGTGACTCCCCCCGCTTGGAATGAATCAGGACACTTTGAACAGCACGCCACTTGGAAACTATCACATAGCCTTATCACTGCTTTCATTTTACAATCGCCAGAATTCGAAAGTTTGATGGACTCTTTGCCACCATCCGATTTCACTGGGAAAACGATAGTTTCCTTTCCAGCACCGAACAATGCGTTCAAGCACGTGGTTTTCCTCGGCAAGCCAGGCAATGTCAGCGATCTTTTTTTGAAAAATTTGATGTGGGATGCGTTTAATTGTCAAATGGTGGCCAGCGCAGTGCGTTGCGCCGACACCCCCGAAGCGACAGCCGAACGCTTACGATTGTTTTTGGTGGCAAATCCATTTCCTGAACTACCGGTAGTGGTCTTTGTTGCAGAAGCTATCAACAATCTCCCAACCAGCATCAACGTTCAGGTCATTCGCGAGGCGGATGGGTGGCGCTCGGCGCTCCATAGTCTCGTCGACAATCCTCAGTTCGATGCGAATTAACCTGAAAATAGAGAAACGCAATACGCATAATTTTATGGGGACGATTCTTTTTGCAAGAGTTGCGCCGCCAGTTGTATTGCGAGCGGGGTGGCTGTGGTGGTTTTTTCTCTCAACGTCATATCGGTTGAGTTTTCGGATAAAAGCAGGCCTTGCACAGATTTTTCTTCCGCTTTGGCAACTTGTAAAAATTTATCCATTTCGTTATTTTTGTTATCAATTAGATATCCCGGAACTTCTATTTTGTTCACCTGCGCTAAGGGCGACAAACTTTCCAAGGGCCAGTCTAGTGACGCATTTATGCCGATAAAGCCGCATAGTCCCAAGGCTCGGGTCTTATTGTCGCTGTTCAAGATGGCATAATTGCCGGCGATACCGACACCGACTGCCAATACCGGCAAGCCATCTGCCACCTCAAAAGCTGTGGTCAAGACGATTTTTGATGCCTCAAAACCTTGTAGGCCAGATTCCAAAGCAGCTGATACGATGGCGTAACCGTCTTTTAGCCACTCCCTAAATGAGGGTAGACCATAGATATTTTCACCTCCGCCAAATGAGTCGGCAGGCAAAAAAAAGATGATTAGCGCTTTCGGCGTTTGGTTGGGGGACGCGAAAAGCACAAGTTTGTTTTGCATGTCCTGACTCATCTGTCGATATTCAAAATGTCGAAATGACATGCCGGCGTTGACAAAACATCCGATTAGCCATATTGTTCCGCAAACAAGCAATGCGGCAATAACTGGAATGCAGCAATCTAATAATTTGAAATTGAACTTGTTAAGCAAGCAACGCCCGACTGTAAAGCAAATAGTGGCAATGACAAGGCAGATAAACCAGGAAACCACCTCTGGTTGCTCGTAAAGAGTGCTAAAACTTGCGCCAACCAAGTACGACAGGCAAGCGCACACCAAGGCGACCAAAATTTTATCGTGTGACGTGTAAGCGATCCGACCAGCCAGCCATAGCACGGCAAAGATGATTAGTAGCAAAGAAAATAAAACCGGTAAGCCATGCCTAACACTGATGGTTAAGGTGTCGTTGATCATCGTGCGATAATTTTCTGTTACCTGCTCAGGGCGATACCATTGCGCATATAATTTCCCGCAATCATTCGGCTTCCAACCGCAATATGGGCGCATCGCCGTCAAACCGCAGGCACCACGCCAAAGCCAAAGCCGGTGTGCTATCGAGCCGTCATTGATGTGCGCTGTGCTAAGCATGCGGTCTGTGCCAGATGGTACCCATAAAAAAATGCCCAACAAGAACATCGCAATCCACGCCAAAGCTATTTTGCTGCGAGTCAAAGCCGAATATATCGTCATGGAAAGCAATATCGATAAAATTCCGCCTCTTGAGTATGTCATGCCGAGCATGTAACTCAAGCCCAGAACAACCGAAAACATGCAATAAGCCGTCCATCGGTATTTTTTTCCCTTGCGGAGCGAGCATGCATGCGCAAATCCGAACAACAGCATTATCATCATTGCCAGCCAGGCAGCGCAGATATTAGGCGAAATAAAAAAAAACTGGAGGCGAGGATTATTCAGATAGCGGTACATGCTGACAATCTTTGTTTCGAATATGCTGTCACTCTTTTTTGGTAGCCACGTTCACGTGTTGTACGCGGTCTCTTTCCCATAGTATATCCAACATGAAATACACGCACGATAGAAAAAACCAGGCAAGCGCGAGTTTTAAGAATGTCCAATCCTTGATGGTTTTGAGTGTTTCAAGAGTAGAAACGCAATGACATGCCAAGCGCGACGGTGCGATGACAGTCAAACATTGTGCATAAAGGAAGATACTGGAAAAAACAAAAATAAGCAAGGCGTTCCAATATGATTTTGCAGGTTTTATTATTAATTCGGAGCATAATAATACTCCCGTACCTGTCAACAATATGTATGACGGTATAACTATCCATGGCAAATTTAGCTTTTGGCTTGCATCAATGAAAAAGTCTGGTTTATGCATCAAAAAAAACAAATTGCACCAACCAACGACTCCTAAACAAGCAGAACATATTTTTCTGAATTTTGAGATCATCTTATTGTTCCATCATCATTTGGTAATTGGCAAACCGCAAACGCACCATTGCTCAAAGCCAGGATAAAAGAATTGAACCTTGTCAAGGCCAGCCTCAAAAAGTTGCATGGCAAACAGCTCGGCAGTTGGATCAGAACGATTGCCATAAACAATAACATACTTTACTTCCGGGTTGGAATTGTAAGCCTGCACGACAGTTTCGACTGATTTGCCATCTTTAGACACATCAATCGATATAGCCATTGGTATTCTACCCTGTTTATAATAATCAGCAAGTCGCGCGTCAATAATTACAACCCCATCTGGATTTTTAGTTATCTCTGACAACATAATTACCAAGTCGATTTTTTGGAAATGTGCTATTTCTTTCTCAGTGATTAATGAAATTTTTCTTGGTTCGAAATCCCAGGTAAATAGGAATATAGCTATACCAAGCAAAACCGCCTTCGATATGTACAAGGATAAATTTATCAACGACGTCTTAGTGGAGTGCACAGCTTTCGCCTTTCCATTTTATCGATTGCATATACGCTTAATTTCTGCCGCCTTTTCGTTTATTCCAAACGACTATGCCGAGTGCAACAATTGCGATTGGCATCAGAAACCAAGGCGCTTTTTGGCAAACAAAGCCTAAAGTGTCATAGTTGGTTACCCTGTCCCATTGCCGACGTAGCTTTCCTTGCGGCTTTGGTTTAATCGTTTTTTTTGCCATTTGTTTTCGCGTCTTAGTGACAAGTTTCGAGTGACTATGTATTCTTTTATCTAAAAGCTCCGAATATTCGCGATTATTTTTTGCGTAACGCAATTTTGCGTTGGGCGGCACGAGAAAGTCCGCTTCCGTAAATACCGGGTTGAAATTAACATTTTTCTTTTGGATCGAATACAGCAATTTTCCTGACGAGTTATAGTAATTGTTTGTTAGAACAAACACATATTCTTTGTCTATAATGGCCTCATAAACTTCCCCGCCAACAAGATGCTCGGTTATTTTCCAGCAGCTTCTGCCGTCATAAGTGATACTCGTCATTTTGAATGTCGAGTCCTTGCCAATCCTGTGCCGTGGAATCTCATCCTGAGTCACTATCCCTGTGATTTCATTTTGGCTAATCATCAGGTCTATGAATCCATCGGAATTATATATTTGCTTTGTATTAAACGACCAGTATTTCCCACTTAAATCTTCATCTCTTATTATATCCTTGACACGCCACACTGAGCCGTCAAGGTTGCGTCTTTGCTTGACGCTTATTTTAATATTTTCGTTTTGACCTTCCTCATAGGAACAGGTAAGAGTTGCTCCGTGTGTAATAGCCTGCTGGAATATTTCCTCCGGCTTTGCTTGGGCATACGTTGAAATAACCCACAAAAACAAGAAGCCAACGACCCAATATCGATTTCCCATGACCTACCTCCTCGCAATATGTATTTCTAATCGTGCCGCGTTATAATGCCATATGCGCAAACAAAAGTTTTTTGGTTAACTAACACATCATTTTTATACATCCCCTTGGCGAAACACCAGGAGCAGATGAAAACTTGAACACAATCATCTTCATCTGGCAGGCGCAAAATTCCATAGAAGCCAATGCCGTCTCGCAAGCTTCAAAAACAACACGCCCTTTCCATTTTTTAACTTGAGCAAATCACCGAAGCGTTGCAGTTGTGAGCGGTGCTTTGCCCTCTCACCTCCAAAAGAAAGAAAACGAACCTACGCTTTGCGTAACTTCACCCAGAGAAGACTTATAGCACTGCATCACTCAAGCATATCATCCTGCCGCAGTAGAGTAGCTCCGGGAGTTACCCGGAGCCTTCGTCGAACCGTGCGTATAGATTTCCAGTACACGGCTCTCCCAGCGTCCTCAGCGCAAGGCATTACGCGAGTGCAGCCAGCTATGCCTGTATGGATGCTACAGTGGTTTCCATCCCAGACGGTGAAGCCCCTTATAGAGACTCTCACCGTCCTTCAGCGGTTTGCATTTTCGCTGCACTGTCCCTGCTTGGCCTTGCAGCCCAGTTTCCAGCGCAGAAGAGCGAGTTTCAGCGGCATTCCGGGTTCTCCGAACCATTCCTGCCATTCGTCCGTAGTGGAGTCTTTGCTCAAGCGGACCCCCCTTTCGCTGTGGACACGCAACGCAGGCCAGGCTCCTTTACTCCACAGAAGCTGCCCCGCTTCATCGCTACTCTATGAACCTGTCTGACTGCCGCAGCCGCAGTATGCGCAGGTTATGGCTTCCCTGCGTTCCCTGTCCCGTCCCGACCGCCGGAACGAAACTGCGGAGCGGCTCTCCCGGATGCCTTGCGTGTCCTGTCGTCGCGCGCTCCCCCCAATCACCCTAGGCGTCTTGCCGGATGCTTGCGTTCGTTGCTTCTCCGGCAATGGCAGGTCACCACATCTGGCAAGATAGCCGAACGCCAATGGTGTAACGAGGCCGAAACAGGTTCACTTGCGTTAGGGCTCGCGACTTCGTTGTCAGGCAGACACCACCCGCCCTCGTCCGCCGCGGAGGCAGACCGCCCAGTTTCGCGTGCCTTGTCACCGCCATACGCCGGGGGGGGCAACTACATGTTGAACGAACAATTAACATGTGCAGTACCTCTAAAACGCATGGAACACGCCGGCATAACCGGCCTAACCGGAACCCAGAAAACATCCCGTAAAACAGCTGTGATTAAAACTTCATAACTTGATGTGAAGCGTTAGAAACCTGTCGGCAAAATGTCCCACTAGTCATCGATTATTCACCAGCACAATTGTACATACACCGCCAATAAGCGTTTTCGATCGCTTGCAGACACAACGCATATAACTCAGGGTTTGGATTTTCTGCACCTGAGCCATGCATCTGATCACAAGTTTCCTTTTGATCAGAATAGATTATTGCGCAATTGTTTTCACACGCCGTGCCCCGTGCCAAAGCAATTGAACAACTAACAGTCAACATAAGAACCGCAACAAACAGCTTTTTTCTCATTTTGCACCTCTTTTCGATTACGAGCATTTTTTTGTTTCAGCACACCGGCAATCAAGAATGTCATATAAGGTAAATTTTGCGACTGAAATTGTCAAAAACTAACCTCAATCCAAGTATGAATTCCGGTTCGCTGGACATCTTCACCCCTAGCAAAATCAACACGCTTGATAAGCGTATCTATTGTTTTTCGAAAGTCAAGCCCGAAAATCAAGTGACGAAATACTTTAAGAAATTGCTGATGGCCCTGATTCGCTCAAAGCCAGGGGTGTGTTTCCGGACTTGGTTTGTCTCTCCGAACTCCACAGACTACTCAAACCGAGGTCATCAGTTCATGCAAAAAATGCAGGCATATCTCCGCGAACGATAAATTTCGAGTCCTTGGCGTCCGCCTCAAAACGGCCAAATAGAGACCGGCGACAGGCGCACGTATCATCGACAGAGACACATTTATGCGCGAAAAAATGGTCAGGCATAGAATCGCATAAATCCGAGGACTCCGGCCTTCGGGCGCAGAGACAACTGCGGAGAATTCCGGCTTTGCGGCGAAAAACGCGGCCAAACTGTCGTCTCTTGGAACGGCAAATCGGCAGGGATTCACCCACGCAACTTGCTGTTCCATCGACACTTGCGCCGGAAACAGAAAACCGTCGAATCTGTGGACTCGACGGGCTGATTAAACTGGGTGGTGGTGTACTAATCCTATTGTTCCTGCAAAGTCATCTCGCTGAATCGCGGTTTCCGCCCACCCACTTTTCACATTCTCTTGAAGTGGTCACCAATTCCTCCAATTGTTCTCCAAAGCACACCGCC
>JAAZKR010000060.1 GCA_012799725.1 Oligosphaeraceae bacterium
ACAGCCATGCGGCCGCTACCGCTGTCTGTGTTCATACGCCGACCGCGACGCATTCCTATGCCAGTTCAGCCAAAACATACAAACAGTTTGTACGCCATGGTGGAGAAATCAACTGGTGGCCAGGAGCAAAAACCTTCAAAATTATGCTGATCAGCGAAAAGCCTCTGCTTTTCCGCGACCTGAAACTGGAAATCATGGAAAAGGACAAATAATCCCTGTTTGTTATGCCTTCCGGTCGCTTTTGGGCAGAACAATGCATACAACCTGTTTTTATCCGCAGATTACGCAGATGGACGCAAATTTTTTTAAGCTTGCTAAGGTCACATTTACAAAGGAGTAGAAAAATGTTTTGGAAATCTCTGATTCTGTTCTCGGTATGGTTGCCGACGGTGCTCTTGCATGCCCAACTGCTAGTGAAGGAGCAAGGGGTAGAGCGTGACGGAAAAAAGGTACTGCAGGAATTGGTGCCGGCTTGGGAAAATGCAGGGGTTCAGCTGCAAGATGGCCTCTACACTTATACCCCATCAACTACGAGTGGAAGCATTATCTATCCCCAAAGACTGGTAATTGACCATACACGTGACTACATGCTTTCCGGTGAATTCAAGGCTGTCGCAGACCAAGATAGGTTTCTTCTGGGTGTTATTCAGTATAATGAAAGAGGCAAAGTAATCTATGACCTTAATATTAACCGCCGCCAGAATACCTTAACGGTTCTGTCAGAAACTTATACCGGAGGTTCTGATCGGATTGTGGTAGAGGATGCCAGCAATTGGAAACCAGGCGCACGTATTGCCATTGCACCGGCTGAAGACAACAGCGACCTGCCTTGCTTCGACTTGGCCGGGTCTGTACGGAAACTGGAGCAACACGAAGGAAATTGGAGCGTATATCTGGAAAACCCTCTGAAAACCGATATCGCTTCCGGCACCAAAGTTTGCCTGCATGTGCCAACTACGTCGCATTTTTATGTGTGTGCAACAAAAGCCCCCAGCAATTTTGAACATTTTGGCGGAAAAATCAACTGGTGGCCCGGTGCAAAAACCTTCAAAATCATACTGATCAGCAGAAAACCGCTCGAATTTAAAAACCTCAAACTTGAAATCATGGAGGGAGACAAGTAATTACAGCCTGCAACCAGCTTTTCTGGCCGCTTTTGGCGTGGACTGGCGTCCGCAACCTATTTTTTAACCGCGAAACACATGAAAATTTTTTCTGTGGTTGTTGCTCTGACAGATAGTGGCACACGCAGATTTGCAGTCTGTCAGTTGTTGTTTTTTTCGACGGATCAGACGGATCGCTCGAATCGGCAGGAATGGCCTGGGTTCAATATAATGCATTGCGTCATAGGTGCTTATCCAGTGCTTGACTCCAATCTTTAGTCTGAGGTGGAGCCCCCCCCAAAAAAAAAATGCTTTGCAAAGGCACTACTATCATTCGGATCGGTCGGAGCGGTATAACATCCTACTGCCGATGTTTCGAAATCAACAACCGCATAAAGCTTCCTGTAGAAACCATGAAAGAGAAGACAAAAGAACGAATGAAAGCCGACTATGC
This sequence comes from Oligosphaeraceae bacterium, assembly GCA_012799725.1. Classification (GTDB taxonomy): domain Bacteria; phylum Verrucomicrobiota; class Lentisphaeria; order Oligosphaerales; family Oligosphaeraceae; genus JAAZIY01. Next base: position 1,558 of record JAAZKR010000060.1, read on the forward strand.
GGCAGACATACCCATGGATCCGGCATTGCTCGATGATGCATGGCAGCAAACCCGAAAATATCCATTGCACTGGCTGAAACCGAACGGCTTTGAATCATGGCCTGGGGAAAAACAAAAAAACATAGGGCGAAGGCTGCGGGAAAAAGCCTCTGCAAGGCTGCTGTGGAATGAAACGCATCTTGCCGTCGGAGTCGAAATGGAAGATTCCGATGTCGTGGCGGAAGGAACCAGGGATCAAGACCATTTGTATCTCCAGGGAGATACCATAGAAGTATTTATAAAACCTTTGAAAGCAAATTATTACTGGGAGCTTTACGGAACACCCAACAACCTGAAAACCGTCTTTTTCTACCCCTCGCGAGGTTATCTCTTCTTGCCAAGCTGTGCAAAACAAAAAGCCGAAATCACCGTCTGCACAAAAGTTTTCGGTACGTTGAACGACTGGAGAAAAAGAGACATGGGCTGGAATATGATCATGAAAATACCGCTTGCCATGCTGACCCGGCATGGATTGGAATTCGAGACGGGAGAATGGTCCATCATGATCGGACGACAAAACTACTCCGCATTTTTACCGTTCAAAGAATTGAGTTCTGTCCCGAAACTCTCCTGCCCGGACTTCCATCTTTATGAGGAATACGCCATCATCACTCTAAACGACAGCAAAAAAACAATTTCCCAAAAATAAACCGCCTGTACATAGCCGTAAGTTTCTGTATGGCTACAGGAAATATAAACGTGATTTTTTCATGCCTCCTAAGCATTACTTGGGGAAGGAATACTCATGACAAACGCCGTAAAGAAAAGCACAAAGGTATACCGTGTAGGCACCTTAGTCTACACCCCCGCACACCTTTTGTGCGTCAGTTTCTGGATAGTACTTGGCTTTTTCTCTTATTTTTTGCTGAGATGGCAATTGGTTACCGTAGTCATGCCACTGGCTCTGAAGGAACTCGGAGCAACCGGTGCGCAAATAGGAATCATCATCGGAACAATCCCGATGCTGATAAATATTATGCTGTCCCCAGTCATCAGCACAGCAAGCGACCGCACACGAACCAGATTCGGTCGGCGGATGCCGTATATCATCCTAAGTGGTCCGCTGGTTGTTTTCTTTACAATCCTTATCGGCTGGCTGCCGGAAATGAAGGATTTTTTCAGCGCACATATTCACTGGATGCCGATTGACCGCTTTATGCTGCTTTTGTACGGCACCGTTTATATCCTGTTTTACACGGTGAATATGGGAGTGGGCTCGACAATCTGGTATCTCGCCCCCGATGTCATCCCACCGGAATTCATCGGACGAATATCCGCCGCCAGTTCCATCGCAGGAGCATTGGCCGGCTTCATATTCAACCGTTTCTTTTTGCGTTTCGTACCACAGTACAATACCTGGATTTTCACAGCAATTGGAATTTTCTTCGCCTTTATGCTGACCGGTATGTTTTTCTTTGTGAAAGAAGGGGAGTATCCACCGGCGGAACCCCGCCCGCAGCAAACTGGAAATTTCATCTGCCGCGGCGCCAAAGCGATAAAACACTTTTTGCGCGACTCTTACTCCGATAAGCTTATCCTACTCTTCTTCCTGGGCTATTCGTTGACCTGTGTATCAACCAAATGCCGCGGAATGTTCAATATTCTCTTTGCAACAAAGGACCTCGGATTAACAACCGGGCAATACGGGACAATCATGGGATACGGATCGCTGCTTGGCCTGGGAATCGCCTTCCTCTCCGCCTTCTGGATCGACCGGATCAATCCGCTTAAGTTCTATACCTATATCGGGTTCGTGATCATCCTGTTGAATGTGATCGGATACTTTTTCGCCGTCGACTACTCCTCTTTTATGATTGTAGGGCTATTGCTGGTGGTTATCTATACCACGCAAGAACTCTGTCAGGGCAAAATATACGTCATGCTCTATCCCAAGAATAAATATGGCCAATTCTGCAGTGCAATGAGCATTTTCCTTTGCGCCATTTCTACCATCACAACCTGGGGTGCTGGCAAAGCGGTAGACCTTTTCGGATATCGCTTTATATTTGTCTGGGACTTCATTTTCACGATCATTGCAACAGCCGTATTGCTGAAAGTCATCTTCCTATGGAAGGAGAAGCAAAAAGAAGAAAACAACAGCGATCAGTGAATGAACCTAAAAAAAGCAGTTGACTTTTCCTCTTGACCGATAATCAGAGAGCTTCTTGCGATGCGGACAGAGGCCAAAAGGCGACTATGACTACCCTCACCCCGATCTCTCTCCCAGAGGGAGAGGGCAGCATTTCCAGCCTGAACCTGACAGACGG
>JAAZKR010000061.1 GCA_012799725.1 Oligosphaeraceae bacterium
GTCCTGGAAAAGTTCAAAACTGGACGACATACTTTAGAAGAAAACTTCAGGAATCAGACCTTTTAGTTCACAACACCACTTGACTTTTTCATAACAGGTTACGCATGGTGCAGCCCTTGTCAGGGCCAGTCGCCTTTTGGGCTCTGTCCGTATTTGGCCTGATGAGCGTTACGGGGTTGGAGGAAATGATTCCATCACAACCGTCTGTCAGGCTCAGGCTGGAAATGCTGCCCTCTCCCTCTGGGAGAGGGGCTGGGGGTGAAGGGCAGTCACAGTCGTCTTTCGGCTTCAGTCCGCATCGGAAGAAGCTCTGATTATCGGTCAAGAGGAAAAGTCAACTGCTTTTTTTAGGTTAACTGACATGCACGCCTGCAAGTCATTTGCATTTTTTTTCAAGCACAGGGGAAAAGATATCAGCTACCGCAGCCCCATTGCCGGCTACCGCCGTTGGTATCCAGTAGCAATGCTGCCTGTCAGAAATAGTTAGTTAAGCGTAGTAGACAGGATGGACTTCGTGGACGTTTCGGCAACTCGTCCGATTTGTCCACTTTGTCCAATGTATTCGCAGTCATCTAACAGGCTACAAGAAATGCTCCTTACATAAAGTAGCGCACACCGGCAGCGAAAATACCCTGCTTTTTGTTGCCGGGAATATTGATGCATATATTTTCGTCTATGCAGCGTTCACTGTGAGTCATCTTGCCCAGGATGCGTCCATCCGGGCTGCTGATGGCTTCTATGGCGCATACCGAACCGTTGGGATTCCAGGGCATTTCTGTCGCCGGACGCCCTTCTTCATCGGCATACTGGAAGGCGACCTGTCCTCTGCCCAACAGTTCTTTCACCTGCTCTTCGCTGGCAACAAAGCGTCCGCTACCATGCGATATAGGCAGGCAGTGTACTTGGCCGATGTTCATGTGACTCAGCCAAGGCGAGATGGTAGACACCAACACGGTATTGACCACGCTAGCTACGTGACGTCCCAGGCTGTTATGAGTCAGAACCGGAGAATCAGCGGAAGGCAATTGACGTATTTCTCCATGAGGCAGCAGGCCAAGCTGCAATAAGGCTTGGAAGCCACTGCCTATGCCCAATATCAGGCCATCGTGATCGTGCAGCAATTTAAGCAAGGCATCGGATATCAAAGGTGTCCTGAAAGTTAATGAAATAAACTTACTTGCCCCGTCAGGTTCACCTAAACCGGAGAAACTGTTGGGCAAAGCCAGTATCTGCGCTTGTTCCAGTCCCTTCACCAGCCTCTCGCAGGACTCTTCGATATGTGCTGGACTCAAGTCGCGCATCAGAATCCGATCCACTATCGCATTTTCATGCTCAAAAGCGCGAGCCATATCCAAATCTCCATTACTGCCCGGAAAGACCGGAATAAGCACCCGGGGACGAGCAGTCTTGCTGATAAAGTGCGGGCGATGAGGACGGTTGCAGGGCTGCCAGAGTACCGGTGGAGAGCTGGGCACTTGGGTAGGAAAGACCTTCTCCAAGGGCTTCTGCCAGACCTCCAAGGCATCTTGCAGGCTCAGTACCATATCATTGCAAATGATATAGGGTGCCGCGCTGGTAGCGCCCAGCGGTCTTAATTCGGGCAGCGGCTCCACCGATTCAACGATGATTGCGCCGTATTCTGGACTGAACAGGTCTTCAGCCTCCCAGTCCGAGTCTATGGCTACACCCAGCCAGTTACCAAAGCACATTTTTGACAAGGCCGCCGCTATGCCGCCCTGCCCCACTGTATGAGCCGCCAGCACTTCGCCTTCCGATATCCAATGACGTAGCTTGGCATATCGTTCTTTGAGATCAGCGATATCGGGCAGAAAACCGGCGTCACGCTTCACACACAAGAGACCAACCGCGTGCCCGGCGCCTTTGAACTCGGGGCTGATGATCTGACCGGCCTCGGCTGCGCAAATTGAGAATGCCACCAATGAAGGCGGCACAGCCAACTCATGGAAGCTGCCGGACATGGAGTCCTTGCCGCCTATGGCCGGCGTGCCGAATTCAAGCTGGGCGCGCAATGCGCCAAGCAGAGCCGCCAGCGGCTTGCCCCAGCGTTGGGGCTCGTCTCGCAGGCTTTCAAAATATTCTTGGAAGCTCATTCTCACTTGGCTGACATCGCCACCAGCGGCGGCAATACGGGCGTTGGCTTCTACCACTGCATAGAGAGCGCCATGATAGGGGCTCCAAGCGCAGAGATGGGGGTCATAACCATGGCTCATAACTGTGCAGGTATTGGTGCGGCCTTTTTGCAGCGGCAGCTTAGCCACCATGGCCTCATTCGGTGTAAGGCGCTTTTTACCGCCCAGCGTATGGATGACGGTAGCACCGCCGGCAGTGGCGTCAAAACGCTCCAGCAAACCCTTTTGTGAGCATATATTTAAGTCGTTCAAGTTACTCAGCCAAGCCTCGCGCAGATTTTCAATTTCTTTGCTTAGGAAGGGATTTTGTTCTGCATCAGGACTTTTTATTTGCGCTTGAGCGTGCTGGGTAATGCCGTTACTGTCCAGAAAAGAACGTGCCAAGTCCACGATTTTTTTACCACGCCAGCTCATTCGCAGCCTGGGCTGCTTGCTGACTACAGCCACCACGCTAGCTTCCAGGTTCTCCTCTTCAGCCAGTTTTTGAGCTGCTTCCAAGTCTTTAGCGGCAATGACTACCGCCATACGTTCCTGCGATTCAGAGATTGCCAGTTCGGTACCATCGAGCCCTTCATATTTGGTCGGCACCCGGTCTAAATTTATCTCCAGTCCCGCAGCCAATTCACCAATAGCAACACAGACGCCGCCGGCACCAAAATCGTTGCAACGCCGTACCAGGGTTGCAAACTCGGCTCTACGGAACAGGTTTTGTATATTGCGCTCGATAGGTGCATTTCCCTTTTGCACTTCGGCGCTGCATTCCAGCATGGAGTCTTCGCTATGGGCCTTTGACGAGCCCACTGCACCGCCGCAGCCATCACGTCCGGTTTTGCCGCCAATAAGCATTACCAGGTCTCCAGGTTGCGGTTTTGCCCGCCGCACGTTAGCTTGCGGTGCTGCGGCCACTACTGCGCCCAGCTCCATGCGCTTAGCCATGAATCCAGGATGATAGTACTCCTGCACTTTGCCGGCAGGCAAGCCTATCTGGTTGCCGTATGAAGAGTAGCCGGAAGCGGCATTTCTAGTAATCTGCCGCTGTGGGAGTTTGCCCGGCAGCGTATCATCTACAGGAACACGTGGATCAGCCGCGCCGGTTATGCGCATAGCTTGGTAGACGTAAGCACGCCCCGAGAGTGGGTCTCTGATTGCGCCGCCCAGGCAGGTGGCCGCACCACCAAAAGGCTCTATTTCGGTAGGATGATTATGCGTTTCATTCTTGAACATAATCAGCCAAGGGACTTTCTCGCCGTCTATATCCGCCTCTATGACTATGGAGCAGGCATTGATCTCTTCGGACTCATCCAAGTTATCCAGCTTGCCCTGGCGCTTGAGTTCTCTGGCGCCAATAGTAGCCAAATCCATGAGACAAAGTGGCTTGTTTTCCCTCTCCAAACTGCATCTCAATCCCAGATAGCGCTGATAATCAGCTCGCATGGGCGCGGTCAGAGCTGTATCCTCTATGTCTACCTTGTCTATAATGGTATTGAAAGTACTGTGTCGGCAATGATCAGACCAATACGTATCTATGACACGCAGCTCAGTATAGCTTGGATCACGTTTCTCCTGTTCGCGGAAATATTTCTGACAGAAGCTCAAATCCTCAATTTTCATGCCTAAGCCCAATTCGGCAAGCTGCTGCTGCAATTCTGCTTCCGTCAAATCCTTGAATCCGTTCAGTATCTCCACCTCTGCCGGCTCGTCAAATTTTTGCTGTAAGCTGGCCGGTTTTTCCAGTTGTGCCAAACGGCATTCTAGAGGATTCAGCAAGTATTTTTTTATAGTTTGCAAATCTGCGCTTTGAATCAGTCCATCAAAGGCATAGATAGTAGCAATTTTTACTATGGGGTTCTTTTTTCTGGTTAGAAAGCGCAGACATTGCGCTATAGTAGCGGCCTGCTGGTCGAATTGTCCGGGTAGATATTCGATGGCGAGGACATTGCTCAAGGTGTTAGGCAGTTTCTCTTCGTAGAGCTGATCGCAGGCAGGTTCGTGCAATAGCCGATCGCGCGCCGTGACATATTCGCTCTCGCTGAGACCGGAAATGTCATAGCGTTTAAACACACGCAGGCTCAAGGCGTTGCCCAGTGGCAGGTTTTCACGCAGTTCCGCGAGAAGCAACTTGGCCTCAAGATCAAAACCGGGCTTCTTCTCGATAAAAACTCGGCGTACCGAATTCATTGCTAAACTCCAATCCAGTTTGAGTTAAAAGTAAAAAACAAAGCAAAAAAGTGAAAAAAATAAAACGAGCCCACAGCCATCCCATAGACTATAATGTAATGTACAGGTTGGCGACCTTGGCGGTGAGAGAAAAAAAGATAACCGCAAAGGACGCAAAGGACGCAAAGGACGCAAAGATAACCGCAAAGGACGCAAAGATAACCGCAAAGGACGCAAAGGACGCAAAGATAACCGCAAAGGACGCAAAGATAACCGCAAAGGACGCAAAGATAACCGCAAAGGA
>JAAZKR010000008.1 GCA_012799725.1 Oligosphaeraceae bacterium
ATGACTAATGTCCAACGGCTAATGACACAAATACTTTGCCTGAAGCTATTCGTGTTCTTCACCAATTTGTTTCCATTTCCCCATTTTTCATTTTGTAACTTTTTAGTTTTCTGTAAGGAAGCTATAGTATGCAGGAGCATTTGCTTAGTTTCTTGCTGTCATTTGTGGTTTTCAGGCGTAATCTAACCAAATGGTGTATCTGAGTTTAAATTAACAAATAACGACAGGTGTTTTAGGTGTTGATTACTGTAATGGAGGTTTTAATATGGGTAGTGATGGTTGTACTGTGTGTCCTTTTGCCAAGTATTGGTATCTGGTTTTGGCTATCATAGCGGTGGTTTGGCTCTGGAATCGTGTGTTTAATGTGTCCAAGCAGACTGTTCAGCAGGAGATATCCGGTGTGGAGGACTTGAATGAAGATAGTTTTGGGGCGGCCATCGCTTCGGGGCCGGTGTTGGTTGACTTTTGGGCCAGTTGGTGTGGACCCTGCCGTGCGCAGCTGCCTATTATCGCCGAAACGGTGGCAGACTTGCCCGCAGGTGTTCGTATAGCCAAGGTGAATGTTGATGAACAGAAAGCTCTGGCGCAACGTTATCAGATCAGTGGCATACCCGCCTGGGTGCTGTTTAAAGACGGCAAAGAAATCAAAAGAGTCAGTGGGGTGCAGAGCAAGGAAGCCTTGCTTGCCCTGGCGGATTCTGTGAAGGATACCGCTCCAGTAGAGTAATACCGAGGCACATTGAAACGAAACAAGGGGAGCGCCCGTTGTGCCCGAAATCGGAAATGACGGCATTTCCTTGAATCATCCAATCTGTCAATATCAAACTTGGCAATTAACGGAAGATAAAAGTGGCGCAAGATAATATGATTATGAAGACAGTTAGGCTTTTTCTGAACGGGCCGCTGTCTGCTATTTTCATCGTTGCGGCTTTATGCGCCGGCATTATAGCCCTAACGCTTACGCCCAGGGAAGAAGACCCGCAGATCATTGTGCCCATGGCCGATGTGGAGGTTTCTTTTCCGGGGCACTCGCCGGAGGAATGCGAACAACTGATTACCCGCCCACTGGAGCGCCTGCTCTGGCAGCTGGACGGGGTCGAACACGTCTATTCCTCAAGTTTCAGAGATGGCGCTATGGTGACGGTGCGCTTTTACGTGGGCGAAGACCGCGACCGTGCCATGGTCAAACTGCGTGACAAAATTGAAGAGAACCTGAACCTGGTGCCTGCCGGTGTGCAGGGATGGCGTGTGCTGCCGGTGAGTATAAACGATGTACCCATAGTCTGTCTCACGCTCTCCGGCGAAAACTACGATTCGCTACAGCTGCGTCGTTTTGCCGAAGAACTAAGCGCCAGGCTGGACTCGGTGCCGGATATTTCACGGTCAGAGATATTCGGTGGACTTGTTCGGCAGATACGTATAGAGCCGCAGATAGAGTATTTGCGCTCCATGCAGATAAGCCTGCCCGAGCTGGGTGAGGCCGTGCGCCTGGCCAATGCCGGTGGCACAGTAGGGCATTTTCTGGCGCAAGGCAAAGAGTATCTGATGCTGACCGGAGCCAACCCGATTTCGGCTGACGAGGTGGCAAATATTGTAGTCAGAGAGGACAGCGAGCGCTTGCTGCGCTTGGGCGATGTGGCCAAGGTTTATGATGGGCCGCAGCGACCGGAAAACTATGTGCGTCACAACGGGCAAGAGGCAGTGACCCTGGCCCTGAGCAAGAAAGCTGGCGTGAACGCTGTCGCCCTGGCGCGTAAAATCATAGCCGAGGCAGAACGCATCAAGGCTGAAACCCTGCCTGCTGACTTGGAGTTGACCGTCACTCGTGACCAGGGACGATCGGCGGACGAGCGCGTCAGTGGTCTGATTAGCAGCATGTTTTTTGCAATCGTGACGGTGATCCTGCTTATTGCTTTAACCATGGGCTGGCGCGAGAGCGCAGTGGTAGGTTTATCGGTTCCGGTCAGCTTTGCACTGGCTTTGTTCACTAACTATGTATTCGGATATACTCTTAACCGGGTGACTTTATTCGCCTTGATTTTGAGTTTGGGTCTGGTAGTTGACGACCCCATTACCAATGTAGACAACGTACAGCGCCACATGCGGTTGGGGCGCCTGAGTCCACGGGATGCCACCTTATACGCAGTCAAGGAGGTTTTACCGCCGGTAATTATGTCCACGGTGGCCATCATTGTGTCTTTTGTGCCGATGTTTTTCATCACCGGCATGATGGGGCCCTATATGGGGCCTATGGCGATTAATGTGCCCTTGACCGTCTCTTTTTCTACTGTTTGTGCCCTGACCTTTGTGCCTTTTATGGCATTGAAGCTCTTGCAGCATCGTACCGGAGAACTTAAGGGAGTGGATGCGGACGTGGGGGAGGGTGCGCCAGCTTGGGTACACCGGCTTTATGGTGCCATGATCAGGCCTTTTTTGCGTCGACGCAACGCATGGTTGCTGGTTGGCGCAGTGCTGCTGCTGACCCTTGCCTCGGCTCTGCTCATGGTTTTTAAGGTGCCGCTAAAGATGCTGCCTTATGATAACCGTGATGAATTGCAGGTGCTGCTTGAATTGCCGCCGGGTGCCACCGTCGAGGATACGCAGCGCTTGGTCTTTGAAGTGGAAGGTTTTCTTGCACGCCAGAATGAAGTACTTAACTACCAGAGCCATGTGGGCTTGGCTTCTCCCATAGATTTTAACGGGATGGTGCGGCATTATCGTATGCGTCAGGGTGGCAATCAGGCTGATATACGTATCAACTTGGTGCCCAAAAATCAGCGACGCATGTCCTCTCATGATATGGCCCTGCGTTTTCGCGATTCCCTGGCTGCGATTGCTGTGCCATATAAGGCGCAGTTAAACATCGTGGAGGTGCCGCCAGGCCCGCCGGTGCTGGCTACTATGACGGCAGAGGTGTACGGCAACCCCACTATGTCATACGAGGAATTATATGAGGGTGCCGAGACCCTGCAAGAAAGACTGCGGAGCAGCGATCCGAGGCATTTTGCCGAGATAGACAGGATGAATAAATACACGTCGCAACACTTGATTTTTCAGTTGGATACAGACAAAGCTGCCTTGAACGGAGTGACTTTGGGCGATGTTACGCGATGTCTGAACGCAGCAGTTTCCGGCGCACATCTTGGCGATTTGCGTTTGGAAGGCGAACGCCAGCCTCTGAATCTGGTTTTGCGCCTTAGCTATGAAGACCGCCACAGTCTGGAAAAGCTTTCTGAATTGACCATCAAGGGACGCAATGGTAGTGTTGTGTCGCTAGCTGAACTGGGACAGTTTTTGCCAGCTTCGGCAGAGCTTCCTATTATGCACAAGAACCTGGAACGGGTAGTTTTTGTAACTGCTGAGTGTGTTGGGCGTGCTCCCGGTGAAATGATTTTGCAGACGCAATTGCGGACTCTGAAAAAGGAGCCGCTGCCTGAGTCTTTGCGTGTGAAGTGGTCCGGCGAGGGCGAATGGGAGATAACCTTGCGCGTATTCAGAGACCTGGGACTGGCTTTTGCGGTTGCTTTGCTTGGCATCTTTTTGCTTCTGATCGTACAGACCAACAGCGTCAGTCTTTCGCTGGTTATGATGTGCGCTATTCCGCTGACCATTATCGGTATCGCGCCGGGCTTCTGGCTTTTGAACCTGATTGCCGGCACTGAAGTAGGTGGTTATTCCAGTCCAATTTTCTTTACGGCTACTGGCATGATAGGTATGATAGCGTTGGGCGGAATTGTCATCCGCAACGCCATCGTGCTTATCGAATTCATCGAGGAGAACGTGGCACGTGGCGAACCCTTGCGCAAGGCCATATCGGAGGCCGGTGCCGTACGTTTTAGGCCTATCATGCTTACCGCCATCACTACCTTGATGGGGGCTTGGCCCATTACCTTGGACCCTATTTTTTCAGGCTTAGCCTGGGCTTTGATTTTCGGACTTTTAGCCAGCACCTTTTTTACTATGCTGGTGATCCCGTCCATCTATCTGCTTTTAGCCAAGGAGACGGTGGACAGCAAGACTCACTAAGGAATAAGAATGAGCTAGATTATGAAGACTTTGCGCTATATATTGTTTGCTGTTTTTGTGATAGCTTTTATTGTTTGGGCCATGCTTTATCAGGCTGGTATGATTTCCGGAGAAGAAAAGATGGCTCCGGGCGAGCGGGAACTGGCGGTTAAGCTCGATCCGGGTGAATGGCGAGTTTTAGCTGAGCGAGAGATCGACAGCTACTACAGGGCTGTAGGCAGCATACGCAGCCGCGAGGAGATCGACTTGGTTTCGCGCTTGCCTTCTGCTCGTGTGGTCGAGGTTCCCTTTCGCGCAGGCGAAAGCTTTGAAGCCGGTGCCTTGCTTATTAGGATGGAATCCAGTGATTTACAGGCGCGGGTTGATGCCGCCACAGAGAATTTGAAGGGCGCGGAAAGCCGCCTGGAATTTGCCACGGCAGAATATGAGCGTTTCGGCAAGCTGAAGGATGCTCAAGCGGTATCTTTGCGCGATTATGACGCCGCCTTGAGCGCTTATAATACGGCGCAGGCGCAGGTAGCTGCGTTAGAGCAGGAGCTGTTATATGCACAGACTAATCTGCAATACAGCGAGATTAGAGCTCCTTTCAGCGGTATGGTTTCAGAGCGTCGCTGCGAACCCGGAGACCTTGCGACACCACAAAATATCTTGCTGCGTATTTTCAATCCGGCCAAGCTGCAATTTCGTGTTCCATTGCGCGAGGGATTATATGCCGCCGTGAAAATTGGTGATCTGCTGCATGCCGAAGTGGAGGCTACCGGCGGCAGGTATGCTGCCCGGGTGCGGGAGATCATTCCGGAGGTGTCTACCTATAGCCGTTCGTTTTTGATTAATGCTTGTCTGGAAGAAAGTGCGGCCGGTCTAGTGCCAGGCATGTATGCAGTTTGTGATATACCCTTGGGCAAACGCCGGGTCTTGACTTTGCCGGCAGGAGCAGTACAGCAAATAGGACAACTGGAATATATCATCCTGCAAGGGAAAGACGGCGCACAGTTAAGACAGCTGGTCAAAACCAGGACTTTGCCGGATGGACAGATGGAGCTGATTAGCGGCGCCGGCGCTGGCGACAGCTTTTTGTGGAACGCTGCAAAAAACTAGCCATGTTTCAGTATTATTAACGTTACCTCGGGTCTGGACAATAACCTGAAAGGTGGCCCCCAAAAGCCGGTGCCGGGAGAGTTGTAATGCCAGAAATTTTCTGAGAGTTGTTGCAATACTCCACATTTGTATGGGTGTGTGAGTCGCACCAGGTAGTTGAAAGGGAATATTTGCCCGCCATGTGTGTGTCCTGTGAGTGCGAGATTAAATCCCTGTTGCTCCGCTTCTCGCAGATATATGGGTTGGTGTTGCAACAATATATTGAAGTTGTCCGTATTGGCAGTTTGCAGTAGCGGAGGTTTTTTGTCGAAACCGAATGCGCCGTCCGCAGCGGGGTCGTCCACGCCGTATAGCCAAAGTCCGGGCTGTGGCTCGATACCTTCCTGGCGCAGCAGCCGGAATCCGGCTTTATTGTGTGCGGTGTTGCTATTATCTATGCCGGAGTAGCAGTCGTGGTTGCCGAGCACGGCAAATTTGCCATCCCCACATTCTATTTTTGCCAGCCAGCCGAGATGCTCCAAGATGGTATCATTGATCTTTCCGTCCAGGAAGTCACCGGCGCTGAGCAATAGCTGCGGCTTGGCCTCTTCAAGCAAGTTCAGGGTTTTGTGCAGTATGATATCCTGAAATCCCACTCTGAAGTGCAGGTCACTGAGCAGGGCTATGCGATAGCCGTCTAATTCCGGCGTTATATTTTCGGATCGGACCTCCACTTTTTTCAAGTGTAGGCTTTTGACCTCGAAGATACCCCAAAGCGAAGCGAGCAGGACGAATGCGATTCCGCCCCAGGCGCCCTGTTTGAGCGTCAGGGTCAGTTGTGGCAGCTTGCTGCCTGCGCTTAGTTTAATCAGGTATGCCAGCAGGTTCCATAGGTCTACCAGCAGTTGTGAAGAGCAAAACCAGAAGAGCAACGCGAGCCAGAGCCAGCCCAGGAAGACTAGCCAAGGCACCTCATTTTTACCGAATATCAGTCTATGCCACAGCGGCAGGAGCGTCAGGCAGAGCATGAGCGCTGCTGCCAGGGCAGAGGGTAGGGCGGCGCGCCGCCAAAAAGCCAAGTGCAGATGAGTCCAGCTGTAAAAGCAGAAACTCAGCACGGTAGTCAAATAGAAAAACAGGAACATATAAGTTTGCTTCCGAGATAATTTTCAGGTGTTCACGGTGGGTCTGCCAAGCGTTCTTTGCTTTCTCGGCGGCTCCGTTTTGGCTGTCAGAAAATGGCCTCTTCGGTATCGTTTCTAAACAGGTGTGCTTTTGGCATGTATAAGGCTAGCTCCATATCTTCACCATAATGCAGCTTGCGGAAAGGATCCAGCTTGGCGACAAAATTACTGTTGCCGGTGCTCAAGTATACATGCGTCTCTGCTCCCATTGGTTCAATGACTTCGACTCTGGCCTTGATGCGAGGCAAATTCGGGTTCTGCTCAGCCATTTCCGAGCCTATGTTTTCCGGCCTCAAACCAAAACAAACGTCAGTAACCCTGGCTTTCTTGAGTTTTTCCTGCCAAGCTTCTTCCTTGAGCTCCAACTCGAAGCTGCCTTCATTAAAGAAAAAGCGTCCATTCCTTTCATGTAGTCTACCTTCGAAGAAATTCATTGGGGGCGTGCCGATGAAGCCGGCTACGAATTTATTGTTCGGGTAATTATAGAGTGTGATGGGGTCGGCTACCTGTTGTATAATGCCATCGCGCATGACGCAGATGCGGTCACCCATAGTCATAGCTTCGACTTGGTCATGAGTGACATAGATCATGGTGCTTTGCAGGCGTCGGTGCAGGCGGCTGATCTCGGCGCGCATTTGCACGCGCATCTTGGCGTCCAGATTCGAAAGCGGTTCATCAAAGAGGAAAGCCTTGGGTTGCCGTACTATGGCACGGCCTACGGCAACACGCTGGCGCTGTCCGCCGGAGAGATGCTTGGGGCGTCTTTGCAGGTAGTTTTCTTTGGGGTCGTCCAGTCCCAGGATGGCAGCGGCTTCACGCACGCGGCGGTCTATCTCATCCTTTTTGAAGTGTCGCAGGCGCAGTCCGAAAGCCATGTTTTCATAGACGGTCATGTGTGGATAGAGGGCGTAGTTTTGAAAAACCATGGCGATATCGCGGTTTTTCGGTGGTATATCATTGACGATGTTGCCGCCTATGCTGATCGTGCCGTCAGTGATCTCTTCAAGCCCGGCGATCATGCGCAGAGTGGTTGATTTGCCGCAGCCGGAGGGCCCGACCAAGACCATGAACTCCTTGTCCTTGATCTCTAAATTGACGTCTTTGACGGTGGGTTCCGGATTGCCCGGATAGGCCTTATATACGTTGGTAAGTATTACTTCTGCCATATTTTGCTCCTTGATTCCGCTTGGCGCAAACAATAAACCGCGCCGGATTCGGATCTTTAATCGACATTTAATCATAACGCCGCACAAACAGATTTTATTGGAAAACAACAAAAATGGACGTTTGAAAAAAAAACAGCAGCCAGGCCTATTATGGGGTTGTTGTAAGGGATCAAGTTTTCCATGGTATGAGATATGGAACCGGGGAATCGCATGGGGCGTATTGGATCAATGCTCTTCTTCACTTAAGATTTTTTAAGCTCAGAGATTCAGTTCTCTGGGGTTCCATGCATTGCCGCGTTAAACCGGCGCTACAGAAGACAGAGGCATTGCTCCAAATTCCAGGGAAGCTCCGAGCCCGTGAAATCTTGTGATGGTAAAGTATTGTTTTGGTGTTAAATTATACGTTTCCGGCTTTTTATCGTTAATTATGTGTTTAAAGGGAATTTTCATGAAGAAGTATGTTGTTGTTGGTACTGGTGGGCGCTCATCTATGTTTATACGCGCACTCTGCGGCGATTTCAAGGAGCATGGGCAGCTTGTGGCTTTTTGCGATCCGAACCAAGCTCGTATGGACTACTACAATAACTTGATCAAGGAAGAGTATGATCATGCGCCGGTGCCTACCTATGCGCACTATGATTTCGACCGCATGATCGCTGAGCAGAAGCCCGATGCGGTTATTGTTACTAGTGTAGACCGCACGCATCATAGTTATATTTGCCGTGCCATGGAACTGGGCTGCGACGCCATCACTGAAAAGCCCATGACCACCGATGCTGAAAAATGTCAACAGATCATCGATTGTATAGGCAAGACCGGCCGCGACCTGAAAGTCTGCTTTAATTATCGTTATGCACCGCGTAACACCAAGGTAAAAGAAGTCTTGAAAGCAGGTACTATTGGTGAGATTATAAGCATTCATTTCGAATGGCTGCTGGATACCTCGCATGGTGCTGATTATTTCCGGCGCTGGCATCGGGACAAGCGCAACAACGGTGGCTTGCTGGTGCATAAATCTACGCACCATTTCGACTTGATAAACTGGTGGATCAATTCCGTTCCAGAGACTGTCTTCGCCATGGGCGATCTGCGTTTCTATGGCAAGGACAATGCCGAGGCGCGTGGCGTAAGAGAATTCTATCAACGTTGCCGTGGCTCGGAAATTGCTGCCAAAGACCCCTTTGCACTGAAAATAAACCCCGATAACAAGGCCTTGATGGGGCTTTATTTCAATGCCGAGCACCTGGACGGCTATTACCGTGACCGCAGTGTGTTTTCTGATGGCATCTCCATAGAGGACACCATGTCGGTGATGATTCGTTATCGGAATAAAGTAAACATGACTTATTCCTTGAACGCTTTTTGTCCCTGGGAAGGTTACCGTGTCGTATTCAATGGCAATGCTGGCCGACTGGAATATAACGTGGTGGAGACTCCTTTCCTGGACAGAGAACAGCCCGACAACTTGGTTATTCCGGGCATGCGCGAGATTGAAGACAAGACAAACTTGATACCTGAGATCATCGTACAGCAACTCTGGGGCAAACCCAAGGTAGTGGAATACGAGCAAGGCGACACGAGCGGACATGGCGGTGGCGATGCCAGATTGCTTGGAGATATCTTCGTGGGCGACCGTGAAGATACGCTGGGTCATGCCGCCGGTTATCTCGACGGCGCATACTCCTGCCTTTCCGGTATAGCCGCCAATGAATCCATGAAAACCGGCATGCCGGTCAAGGTGGCCGACTTGGTGAAATTCTGATTTGATTGCTGATTTGAACCACCGGCCTGGTGTGTTGAGTGCCAGGCCGGGGTTTGCGCAGCAACAAAGGATCATATTTTCAGGTCGTGCCTAATATGCTGAAGATATTTTTCTGTTGCTGGAATCCGCAGAATCCGCGGATAAAAAATCTTTCTGAAAAACAATATTCGGGCTAACAGTGGCGCAGAAAATCTATAGAGTGGTGTAGCCCAGTCAGAAGGATTGTTTTTTTTGAACATTTGGCATTTGCGTCCACGGTCTATGGGATGACCGTGGACGCAAATGCAAAAAATACAAGAAACTTATTTTCCCCTAACCTTATTTTGACAATTGAAGAATATTTTATTTCCCGAACAGGTAACATCAGTTATCCAATTAAGCGTCCAGATAAAATTTGAGACATTGTTCTTCAGGAAGATACAAGTGCTGTTTCATTTATGTCTGTGAATAAACTTTTTTTATTGAATAAGCGACGTGCCGGTCTTCCATATCGCTTAACTTGCTTGTCATCTGTCGGTATTGAGAATTAACGATTCAGATGCATTTGCCAAATAATTTATTCTCATTTATTTTGATCAATTGCGCATACACAATGGAAAAAAGCAGCAATACAACGGAAGCACCACCGCCGGTCATGATTGCCGTTATTGATATAGGCGCAACGTTTATTCGTATGCTGATTGCGGAGAAACGCGGCAGCAAGGAAACGCATATCCTTGAGAAGGCAGTGCAGTCGGTGCCCATCGGACGTGATATTGTCACCGCGAGCAGGGTATCTAACACCACTGTGGAACAGTGCGTGCAGATTCTCAAATCATTCCAACAGTTGCTTAACGAATATAGCATTCCACTGGAATCGGTAACCGCTGTGGCCACAGCGACGCTGCGTCTGGCTGATAATGGCGCGGTCTTTCTTGACAGGCTGGCGAACACATCGCATATTGCTTTCCGTCTGCTTGACCAGGGACAGATCTGCTACTATTACCACCTTGCGTTCTGCGCGCTCGACAGTGGAAGCGACAGCCACGAAAAAGGGGAGGCTGTGGTGCTTGAAGTAGGGGGACTGACTTGCAGTATGCTGTGCCGCAAGGACGGCGAAATTCGCTTCGTGCAAACATATAGCGTGGGTTCACTGCAAATACGCCAGCAGATGGAACAGGGAGACTTCCGCCCTCGACAGCTTATCGCGCTCGCAGACGGATGCACTCACGAGATCGCTGAGCAGCTGCGCAAAAATGTGGATGATGTGAAAGCCGTCAAATTGTTCCTTATGGGGCGTGAGATGCGTTTCGCCGGGGCACGTCTGCGGCCAAGTGGGAACAATGCCGTCGAGCTAGACCCGTCGGCAGGCTTGATAAGCGTTGCTGTGGATGAGCTTGACTCACTGCTTAAGCAGATTGAGAAGGCGTCTACGGAGGAAATCGTACGCGAATGGCGTGTGTCCTACTCGGATGCTGAGCTTATAGCTCCGGCTCTGAGCATTGCCATATCCGTGTCACGCGCCGTGTCACTCAAATCGGTGTGCATCAGCAGTCTCTCTTTCTGCCACGGATTGCTTGAAGAGGCTGTGGACGGCACGCTGTGGACTGATACGATGCGCAAGCACGTGTTACGCATTGCCAGGGCTACAGGCAGGAAGTACCAGCATGACGCCGCACATGCGGAGCAGGTGGCAAAACTTTCGCTTCAGCTTTTCGACCTGTTGCAAGAAGAGCACGGCTGCACACAACGCCATCGCCTGATCCTGGAAGTGGCCGCGCTCTTGCATGACATAGGCATGTTCGTGAGCGCACATTCTCATCATATCCACACGATGTATCTTATCCGCAATACCGAGTTTGCCGGTCTCTCTTCGGAAGAGATAGAATTCATTGCCGTAATCGCAAGATACCACCGCAAAGCTATACCGAAGACCAACCATCCGGAATACAGTGCGCTTTCTCCTGAGGATCGGCTCGTTGTCAGCAAGCTCGCTGCCATTCTGCGTGTCGCTGATGCGCTCGGTCGCATGCATGACCGCAGTCTCGGCAAAATCAGGTTCGAACTTGATGAAACTTTGCTGGTCTGCATACCGGCGCGCCGTGTGGCGACGAGTGCGGAGCAGGTGGCTCTTGCCGAAAAAGGAGACCTTTTTGAGTTGATGTACGGACGTCATTGCCACCTTTACGATCCGGAATAACCACAACGTTGCCATTTGATAATGACAATGAAAAAGAAGAAAACAGCGCCCACAGTCACCGCCAATGAATTTCTGAACCGTGAGCTTAGTTGGCTCGAGTTTAACCAGCGCGTGCTCCTTGAGGCATGCAATCCGGAGGTGCCGCTGCTCGAACGCTTGAAATTCCTTTCCATTACCGCATCCAATCTGGATGAATTCTGCATGGTTCGCGTTGGAGGGCTCAAGCTGCTGGTTGCGGCCAAAATTCGCCGCACCGACCCCTCCGGCATGACACCGCGCCAACAGCTCGTTGCTGTTACGCGCCGCATGCGTAAGATGGTTGCAGACCAGTACGAGCTGCTCGAATCTCTTTCGAAGGAACTTTCCGAGCATGGCTTCGTCCTGCTTGAGGGTGTTGACGCCCTTACTGACGAACAGCGCAAATGGTTGGAGCGCGAGTTCATGGATAATATTTTTCCGCTCATCTCTCCCGTCGGCGTGGGCGATGATCGTCCATTTCACCCGACCGGGCTGCTGTTGCATTGTGCGGTATTGCTTAACCCCGTCGCGTCGGACGAAGCCCCGCGTCTGGCATTCATTCCACTGGGGCCTAAACTTCCACGTTTCATCAGAATCCCGGACGCTGCTGGTCGCGCCGTCTTCTTGCCGATTGAACAAGTCGTGGCATGGCAGATTGCTGCGGTCATGGAAGGCCAGTCCGTTCGCGAATGCGTGCCGTTTAGGGTCACACGCAATGCCGACATTGAACTGCGTGAGGATTTGTCTTCCGACCTGCTCGTGGGCATGCAGGAACTGCTTGATGACCGCCTCGAGACGGAATGCATACGACTCGAAGTACACCGATGCGCCTCGCGCGCATTGATGAACGCGATGACAAGGCAGCTTGACCTAGATCAGGCAGAGGTCTATTACGTGGATGGTCCAGTGGAGCTGCGCAGCCTCATGGCTATCGTCCAGACGGACGGTTTTGAGTGTTTGCGTCCCGAGCAGTGGGAACCGGTGCCTTCCCCTGACGTGGATATAAAGGAATGCATATTTACACAGATAGCGCGAGGTGATATATTACTTGTGCATCCTTACGAATCGTTTGATCCCGTTGTGAAGTTCATCAGCGATGCGGCCGACGATCCGCAAGTATTGGCCATCAAGCAGGTGCTGTATCGCACGGCTTCACAGAGCGCCATCGTGGAAGCGCTTATACGTGCTGCACAGGTTGGCAAATACGTTACTGTTCTTATTGAGCTGAAGGCACGCTTTGACGAGGCGCGCAATATCTCGCAGGCTCGCAGGCTCGAACTCGCGGGTGTGCATGTTGTTTACGGTGTGCGCTCGCTCAAGACGCATGCGAAAATTTGTCTCGTCGTTCGGCGCGAACGGCAAGGTATTGTGCGCTATGTACATTTCGGTACCGGCAACTACAATGAAAAGACAGCCGCCCTGTACAGCGACGTCGGTTTCTTCACTTGCCGCAATGATTTTGGAGCAGACGCTTCTGACGTCTTCAATGCCATTACCGGCTACTCTCAGCCACAATCGCTGCGTCGTCTCGAGATGGCGCCTTTCTCCATCCGTTCCACTATACTCAAGCTCATAACCAACGAGACCGAGCGCGCACGCAACAATGAAAAGGCCGAAATCACAATGAAGATGAATTCGCTCAGTGATGACGGCATCATCGCCGCCCTCTACGACGCATCCAGGGCCGGCGTGAAAATCAAGCTGAACGTGCGCGGCATTTGCTGTCTCAAACCGGGCGTTCCCGGCATGAGCGAAAACATCACTGTCGTGAGCATTGTGGACTACTACCTTGAGCACGCTCGCATCTTCCGCTTTCGCAACGGCGGCCTGGACGATCTTTACATTTCCAGTGCCGACATGATGACACGCAACCTAGATAAGCGCATCGAACTCATGATTCCCGTGCTCGCGCCCGGTGCGCGCAAAAAACTTCTTGCCACCCTTGATGTTTATTTTGCTGACCGCGTGAAAGCGCGTAATCTTTATCCAAACGGCGACTATCGTCTTGCCACTCCCCGCGGCAAGGAGAAGCCCGTCAGGGCTCAAGAGGAGCTTTACAGGCGAGCAAAAGCCGCTGCGCGCCTCCAGGAACAGACAAAACCCACAATGCTTGAACCATATCACCGAAAACGCAACCCACAAACGGATACAACACCTTGAATACTAAAAGAAAAAACCACAAAACGGTACCACGCAGCATTGGCATACTGACTGCTGGTGGCGACTGTCCGGGTCTTAACGCCGCCATACGTGCAGTGGCTAAATCGACCATGTACTATGGTATCCAGGTTGTCGGCTTCCTCGATGGCTTTCGCGGTCTCGTTGAAAATCGCTATCTTCATCTTGACGATCGTACTGTGAGCGGTATTATCACGTTAGGAGGCACGATTCTCGGATCGAATCGCGACAAGCCACACAAGATGAGCATGGGCGGCGCTGTCATGGACATGACTGATGTCGCTGTTGCCAACGCTCAAAGACTTAACCTTGATTGCCTTGTGTGCCTCGGCGGCAATGGCACGCAGAAAAACGCCTATCGCCTTGCGCAAAAGGGGCTCAATATCATAACGCTACCGAAGACGATCGATAATGACGTTGTTATGACCGATACATGTTTTGGCTACGATACCGCTAAATCCATTGCAACTGAGGCGATTGACCGTCTACACACCACTGCCAGCAGCCATCATCGCCTCATCGCTGTTGAAATCATGGGGCATTCCGCCGGCTGGCTGGCGCTCGGTGCTGGTATTGCGGGCGGTGCAGACGTTATACTGATCCCGGAAATCAAGTACGATATCCACGCCATTGCCGATTACCTCAATGCTCGCCGTCATCGCGGCAAGCGCTTTTCTATTGTCGCTGTAGCCGAAGGTGCCCTCGCCGTTGGCGAGAGTCCTGATGACGATGATGATGACGCCAGGCCGCAGAAGAAAAACGGCAAACAGAATGGCGACGCCGAATCCGAGGACAATGCTTCCGACGATCCCACGAAGCTTCCGCAGAAGCCCCTCATGATACGCGAACCCAAGGTCAGCCGCATAGTCCGCGAACTTCAACAGCTCACCGGTATAGAGGCGCGCATGACCCAGCTCGGGCATATCCAGCGCGGCGGTACTCCTACTCCAGCTGACCGGCTGCTTTGCACGCGGCTCGGTGCAATGGCCGGAGAATTAATCGCTGCTCGCCAATATGATGTTATGGTCGCCGTGCGTGGCGATGATTGCGTCGCTGTGCCGCTCAAGGACGTAGCCGGCCATGTCCGCACCGTACCGGAAGACCACCCATGGATCAAGACCGCGCGTCTGCTCGGCTCCTGTATGGGCGACGTGCCTTGATGCAGAGACGGGGAGGTTGAAACGAGGATTCAGGAGTTGGTTTTGCTGCTTTTGATGGGACGGCACGCTGCGCTGCCCGTCAGGGTTTGCATTCTGGCGGCAAGTGTTATTCTGTGAAGCGTTGCTTTCCAAGCTTGCTGGCATGAGGGGGATACCTGAAGCCAATGAGCGGATGTGCAAGTGTATATGCATATTTTTTTTTGAAGTCATGAAATGATTTGGGCGTTGTCAAGCAACGGCTGGCAAAGCAGTTTTCCTCGCTTTTATTCAATATTTGCTGTGATTCCGTTGTATAGTAAAGCGACAGCCGTTGTGTTGTCTGGCTCTATGCACTGTTGATGTGAGAGGGGACTGGCGAAGCAGTCGTCAGCCCCCTGTTGGCTTGTTTCTTCAAACTACTAGGCAAACAGGAAACCATGTTGAAAATTGGTGTAATTAATTCTTTGAGATTAGACCGACAGGATTGCATTTTTGACCGTGTGCGCGACATGGGCTTCAAGACTTGCCAGCTTTCCAGCTGGCGTCCCTATGAGCTCAGCGACGGCTTGGCGGAAAAAGTGAAAGCGCAAATAGTGAGCAGTGGTGTGCAACCCTGTGCGTTTTGGGCTGGCTATACCGGTCCGATATTTTGGAATTTCACTGAAGGGCCGCTTACATTGGGCTTGGTGCCGCCGGAGTATCGCTTTCAACGGCTTAACGAGCTGAAGCTAGCCGCCGATTTTGCCAGCAAGATAGGTGCCAGAGCCATCATCACACACTGTGGCTTTATTCCGGAGAATATGACTGACCCGGAATACAAGGGCACCCTGATTGCCATTGCTTCTGCTGCTGCGTATTGCAAACAGTTGGGCATAGGTTTCTGGTTTGAGACCGGCCAGGAGACGCCAGTGGTGCTGCTGCGTGTTATCGAAGAGATAGGCGGCGACAATCTGGGCATCAACTTGGATCCGGCCAATCTGCTTATGTACGGTAAAGGGAATCCGATAGACGCCTTGGATGTGTTCGGCAAATATGTGCGCAACCTGCATGTCAAGGATGGATTGGTGCCTACTGACGGCAAGAAGCTGGGTAAAGAGGTACAAGTGGGCAAGGGCATGGTGGACTTTCCCAGGTTTATGCGCAAATTGCGACAAATCGGCTTCGATGGTGAATTTATCATCGAAAGAGAAATCGCCGAAGGTGAAGAACAAAAGAGAGATATCTTGGAAACCGCCGAAAACCTGCAAAAATGGTGGAATGGTTGAGTTCTCAGGCATGTCCCTGACATGAGATTTCCTTGCATCTACAAGGCAGCACTTTTTAATAAAGTTGCTGCCTTTTTGTCGCGCATAAAACGATGGCTTGGCGTACCTCAGAAAGCGCGAACAGAAAATGATTTCCAAACCCGAAATTTGCGCGTCGCTCAGATGGCCAATAGAATGGGAAAGCCTGACATCAATTCAAAGGCTTTTGATGGGATTCCCTTTCTTTGGACTGGATTGTCGCGCTTTCCGTTTGCTCAAAAAGCAACAGGCGCTTCGTGATGAAAATATTCTTGGCGCGGACTGATCGTCCGCAACCCAGTTGAAAGACTCAATCCACAGATTACACAGATTATGCAGATGCCGCAGATTTTCTAGGGCTCACTTTTGAAAATGCGCTCCTAAGACAAGAAAACTGCTCCCTGAAAAATCTGCGCCAATCTAAGTAAATCTGCGGATAAAATAAAAATCTTTCCTAAAAAACAAGAAGTTTAAGGATAGTAGTACACAATCTGGCCGGATGAAGAGTCAGCCGCCATGCGTGATGAAGTGGCAAAAATGGTGGCAGCAATCTGCGGAAAGTTAATGAGCGCCGCACCAAGGGAGTCATTGGCAGTCAGCACGCAGCCTTGGTGGCTAAATATCAGCAGCGTGGCGTCAAAGACAGCCCGAAGAGTTGTCCGACGCACTCGGTTTCCGGGTCTATCCACGTCATGCAAACCCGGGCTCTCAAGGTCAGTGCATACGGCGCACCCAATGCCAATAACGATTCTTTTTTCGCCAACTATGATTTTTTCAATGTCACAGCTCTCTTCAAACTTGCAAGCGGTGCCAGCTTGCGCATCACCGAACGTCGCGAAAGAAGTTGGGAGATAGCGTTCAAACAGCTCAGGCTGTATTCTTGTGTTGGAGATTTGATGTTCTGAAATGAATGTCAGCCCCAAAATAAAACAAGAAAAAGCACTGGGCAGATCGTCACATTTCCGTGACTTGAAAAAATGAAGTTATAGTGGCTTGACAAATAAATATTCCAGATATATAGTAATTTCCAGTCACATTGCTTGGGGGTGGCATGATCAAGCAGAAGCATCAGCAATTATTTGATTTACTGCGGAAGGAGTTGCGTGATGGCACTTGGCCGGAGGGCAGCAAACTGCCGAGTTTGAAGGAGCTTTCTGAGCAGTATTCGGTTAGTATCAATGTTGCCTCGAAAGCGGTGGAGCTGTTAACGGATGCGCGGCTGGTCACGATTAAGAAAGGGAGCGGGATTTATTCGGCCAGTTCAGGTCGGCCAGCGATTGTAGAATTCAAATATTCCGGGGAGCGTTTGTACGGCTGTTACCGCTGTGCGAAACGGCTTCATGTTTTACTGGAAGACTACTTGGATTGGCAACTGGAATTCTGGAATCCGTTTTTTGAACGTGTTTCCATGGAGAATCCGGATATCGAGTTGAGTGTGAGTTATCACCGGCGGGATGTTTCCAAAAGCGATTCTTTTGATTTAGTTTTTGGCTCGCCATCCTTTTTATATCGCAAGGGTTTTACGCCGGAGGACTTGTTTGATTCTTTCAGTTTGAAGAAATATGGGGATTTGTCCTTGTCTGACTTCCTCCTTTCTCCGGAGGCTATTCCTCTTGGCAACAACGCTTATCTTCCCTATGGTTTCCTCTATTACCGTCTGCTGACAGCTGATTCGGCGTTCAGTGAGCCGTTGCATGGGGAGAATGTCTTGGATTATATCGAGCGTCATGCTGCCGGTGCTGATCAACCTGTCGGCTACGCGATTGAAAACTGCGAGCGTTTTTTGCAGAACTGTGGTCTTTCTTTTTTGTCAGCGGAAGAAAGTGTTTTCCGCATGCCTGACCGCGAGCTGCTTCTCACTGTCTTTTCCCGCGCCAGAACTTTGTATCAAGCCGGTCATTTGATTTTTCCACACGGTCGTGTTTCTGATTATGACGAAATTTACAAGATGCGACGGCCTCAGCCCATTCGTATCACTGAATATGGAAGCAACCGTGGCAACGAACCAGATGAAGTGCTGCTGCAACGGGGGCTGCGCCTGTTGAAATACCCGGCGGGGAAAAACCATCATCAAATCGCCATGACCTGTGCCATTCATCGAGATACCCTTTTTCCAGAGGAGTGTTGCCGTGTATTCCTCTGCCTGTTGCAGAAAAAAAGTCAGCAGGAAATGCGTAAAAAAAGGGTTGCCGAAAGCATATTGCCGGGGGGCGCTCGGAATCCCCTTCAGCTGCAAGCAATGGTCATCAGCAGTCCGCTTCCAGCATATTTCGATGAAATGATCAACTACATAGTAAATTGGGAATTTTTCTACTATTTAGAGGGGCGAAGGAATGAAAATGTTTATACTCTGATTAAAAACAAAGCGGAGCATTTTTTGAAGCAAAAACAGAAAGGTCAAGGAGTCGAACCATGTTGAACAGAAACAGCAAGCCATCAAGGTTGTTTACGTTGATTGAATTATTAGTCGTGATAGCGATAATTGCCATTTTGGCAGCCATGTTACTGCCGGCGTTAAGCAAGGCTCGTGCGAAGGCTCATTCCACATTCTGCATCAACAATCAGAAGCAGATAGGTTTGGCGATATTGATGTATGCCAGTGATTATGCAGATCATCTGCCTGCCACTTATGATGGACTTCATTCGTGTTCTATCACCATAAGCAATGTCACTATAAATGGGGGGTTGTGGTATCTGCGGCTCTCTTCTTTGGATTATCTGCCGAAGGATTATGCCATTAGTCGATATTATATCAAAAACAAGGGTGTTGGCAGGGCGCTGATGTGTCCGGCTTTAAAGTTGTCGGAAACGACCTGCAATCCATACAATTATGGAATGAATGCCTACGGTTTTCCTGTTTACGGTGGAAACAGCGGTCAAACAGAGGTGATGAGTTATTTGTACCGCAAGACGACCGCTATCAAACAACCCAGCGAGCGCGGTATAGTCAGTGAACCCACTTTTAACAGTTCCCATAGTGATGATGGTTATGGCGTAAAACCCAACACCCTGGACTACTATCGGCATAGAGGCACCGTCAATTTCCTGCATGTGGACGGTCATGTGGTGGGGTATCAATCTGGATGGATTATGTACATGAGCCTGGATGCGAACATCTCTGCCCCCTGGGTTCGGAAAGGCGGTTCGCTGTCCACTCCAACGCGTTGGATCGAATAATACCGACTGCATTTTTACAATCATTGTTTAGATCTTGACGGCCATGAAAAAACTTTTTTGTCTGCTTGTCTGTGGGTTGTCCTGCACATTTTTGGCCTATGGCAACGATTTTTTCATCCATCGACTTGCCAAGATTGACAAAGCGCCGGTTATTGACGGTGTTTTGTCAGATAGCATTTGGCAAGAGGCCGCCCAGTTGTCCAATTTTCAGGATAGCACGGGGATTTTTGTTCCAGGACAGCATCGCAAGGTGTATGTCGCCTACGACGCGGAAGCCATATACTTTGGATTTGAGTTGAAACTAGCCTGGGAAGCTTCTTACAACCGGATAGCGGATGACGCTCCGACGATATGGAGTGTAGATTGTGTGGAAATAGCCATTATACCCGATGCAAAGCGCGATCCCAAAGATATCCGTCGTTTTGTGTGTGAGCGCGCTGGAGGGCGTGCAGATTTCAAGGCCGTTGGTCAAGTCAAGCAAGATATGCTGCTCTGGAATCCCACATGGCAGAGCAAGGGGAGCATTG
The DNA here is from genome assembly GCA_012799725.1 of Oligosphaeraceae bacterium. GTDB lineage: Bacteria > Verrucomicrobiota > Lentisphaeria > Oligosphaerales > Oligosphaeraceae > JAAZIY01. Next base: position 19,717 of record JAAZKR010000008.1, read on the forward strand.
CTTACGACACTTATATGAGTGGCGCTATATGGACTCAGGAAGTTGCGATTCCATGGGAATCATTAGACATTTCCGCTCCCGCAGTTGGCAGTGAGATTTCAGCCCAGATTCTCCACTGCCAAGGCAATATCCGCTCTGCCTCCGGCGCTAATTCCAACCGTGTCTTTTCCTGGAGTCCGGTACCCAAAGGCCGTGATTGGCTAAATCCACAGGATTTCGGGCGTTTCATTTTTGCAGGCAAAGCACCGGTTTTTCGCGCATCGCCGGATTCCTATTTTGGCATGAATGGGCAGATGACTTCCGAGGCGCCGGTTCAATTGACCGCGCTGATGTGGAAGATTGGTCAGTCGGGGCAGCCGTATTGTGGCGCCAAGCAACAGACTATTTCCGGAATGCCGATGATTTGGCCTAAGGACTTTCCTGTACTTGACCGTACAACGCCCGCAATGATGTATTGGCGCATAGAAGATGACAAGGGATTGATTGCAGGCGGTAAATATATCTCTGAATTAAAACCGACTTTTAATGGAGATGTCGGGTATGCTCCTGTTATGGAGCAAGTAACGGTTTCTGCCGATTTGTCCAAAATGAAGATAACAGAAGGCAGTTCTGTTACCTCTGTGCTGACAATGGACAAGCAGGTATTGGAAAGCTTTCAACTGCCAGTGCAAGAAGGACAGCAGATAGCGGAATTGCAGATGTCAACGCAGAAAGTGGCACCCGGCAAAACAGTGTGTGTGGTAACGACGCTTTATGATAAAAAGAAAGACAAGCAGGGCGAATTTATCTACGAATTCAAAGGAGAAGCCGCTCCGTCATGGTATCAGAAAGGAATCGGGGAAGTCATCACTCCGCCTGCTCCTTGGAAAGAACCTGTGATAAAATTGGACAGCCAGGGCAATGTCAAGGTCTCCATCGCTGAAAACGCCTATTTCTTTGCCGCAATGCATCCGCTGCCGTCCCAGATTGATTTGCGGAAGCAGAGTTTCCTTGCATCGCCCGCCGCACTACATCTTAATGGGAATACTGCATTTATGAGTTCGAGGGGGTGGCAAATCAAGGAGCAGAATTGCCGTGGTGCTACCTTGCAGTGGTCTGGAATATCTGTTGATGGCACGCATGTGGATGCGAATGTGCTGGTTGAATTCGACGGGTTGGCCTGGTATCATTTGACTCTGACCCCAGCCAAGGGAAGCGCCATCGGCTCCTGTGCTATTTCCATGGATTTTCAACCGAAATACATCCGCTATATGCGCGGCTGCAATTCCATGAATGTACGTGAAATGATGCATTTTACTTCTTTGGCAGGTTCGGCAAAGACAACTCGGAGTATTCCGTCTCCAAAACTCCAGTATGTCATGCCGTTTTCTGCAAACGGCTGGGCATTCGAAGAAAATTTCTGCAATTTCTATTGGATAGGCGGTGAAGACCGAGGGGTCTTCTTCGTCCTGCCCTCCTTGAGGAATATGGATATCAAACGGGAATACAGTTCTGTCATCGACAACGAGAAGCGTTTCGAGGCTACGATCAACTTGCGAGAAAGGCCGGCGGAGAAAGACCGCGCCCTGTCCTACAATTTTGGATTCATGCTGACGCCGACAAAGCCCATCGTCAACCGGGAACGGCTTTGGAAATGCGGCTCCGGATGGCCAGGGGATGTCATTGACAGCCAGATTGTTTCCGATACTCCCAAGGCGTCATTTTTCGAAGGCCATGCTGAAGGACGCTTCTTTGGGGAAAATTCCCTGGTGCCTTTCAAGCGCGACTATATGACGACAGTCATGCTTCCCTGCTGGAAATTACGCACTATCCAAAATGGCAATCCATTGCCTCCTGCAGATGAGCTTCTGCGCATTGACCAGTGGATTGAAACCAATGCACGCCATGGCATCGGTGGCAGTCCCATGTTGTGGTATGATGCACTCTTCACCATGTACGGGTTGCCGCATATCGCGGCTTATTTGCCGGAGATAGAATGCTATCCGGCAACTCATTTGCCTGTTGAACAGCCAGGGACATACGCTTGTCCAACACAATTATGGCAGGACATGTACCTGAGTGGTGCCGCTGCCCGCATGAAACAAGGCGTGCGTTCCTTCTATATGGACCTGACTTTCTTCAAGCCTTGCTGCAATCGTACTCACGGCTGCGGCTACTGGGATGAAAATGGACATCTTCAGGGAGAAATTCCGTTCCTCGCCACCCGTGAATTCTTTCTGCGCTATCAAAATCTGGTCAAAAAAAACGATCCCGATGGCTTGCTGGTTCTTCACGGCGGCTCAACGACACCAATGATTCTGTGGACCGACGTCAATACTTTTGGAGAAGAATGGGTGACAGCGCCAGATTATAAAACTTGTTCCATGGAATACTTCCAGGCGTTGTTTGCCTCGACGGAACAAACTGGGACGGTTTCTAATTTCTATCCCGGCGGAATTCTGATGCATTATATCCAAAATAAAGATAAAAAGACAACGCTTGCGGAAATGTGCGGTATGAGTTTCACGCATGGAGAGTCCCTATGGAATGGCACAAGCGCCATGTTGCCAGGGATGCGCTTGGTCTGGGATACAATTGCCCAGTTTGGAATCAAGGATGCAAGATGGGTTCCTTATTGGCGGAATCCGCGCAGCACCTATCCGAATGGCGCAGTGATTTCATCTTGGAAAAAGGAGAACGGCCATGAATTGCTGGTTGTCTTTAATCCTGAATACAAACCCATCAGACTCTCCATTGACTCAAAAGAACTATTCGTCAATGCCATGACAGAAAAAATAATTCCTGAAGAGATCGAACTTCCTCCCAGAGAATTCCTTTTGCTGAAAAAATAAATTCTATTGTTCTATAGCCATGCAATATCAGTCATCACACATCATTCGTCGCCATCATGGTAACCCCATCCTGACTTATAAGAACATCCCCTACGAAGCCGAACTGGTTTTTAATGCAGGAGTCATTAAGTATCAGGGAAAGTACATCATGGCTTTTCGAAATGATGTTGGGGACTTGCAAGCCCCCGGCAACAAAAGTTCATGGAAATGGCGCTCAACTGTAATCGGATTAGCATATAGCGATGACGGCATTCACTGGGAGGCGGAAAAAGAGCCTATCGAGTTGGATTACGACCGTAAGATGTTCTATAGCGCGTATGATCCAAGGTTGACCGTGATCGAAGGATTGCCAACTTTGTGTTTTGCAATGAACAGCGTCTATGGATTGTGTGGCGGCATTGCTACAACGGATGATTTTCATCACTTTAAGGTTCAGACGTACACAATGCCTGACAACCGAAATTTGGTGCTCTTTCCAGAGAAACTTAATGGAAACTATCTCCGCATGGATCGCCCCCTCAACATGTATTCGTTAGGCGGTAGGGAGGGCTTTAATATTTGGCTGTCAGAATCTCCAGATTTAGTATATTGGGGGAAAAACCGCATGTTGCTGTCTTGCGATCAAGTCCCATTTGGTTCTCTGAAAATTGGCCCTGGCGCGCCGCCGGTGCGTACGGAAAAGGGATTTCTAGTTCTTTACCATGCTGTTCATTACTCCGAAGCACCCCTGAATGCCTATTCTGATTGGCATAAAGTCTATTCTATTGGTGCCATGCTTCTAGATGCGGAAAATCCCTATCGTATAATAGGCATGGGGAAAGAACCGCTCCTATATCCGGAAATGCCATATGAATGCGCTGGATTCCGGGGAAGCACCCTCTTCCCTGGTGCCGTCATCCCCGAAGAGGATGGCAGCGTGAAAATTTATTATGGTGCTGCTGATACTGTGGAGTGTTTGGCAACTGCCGCTATGGATGACTTGCTGAAATTCTGCTTGGAATCATGAAGTCAAACCAGATGCAGCTCTCGATAGCAGCCTCAGATGCTAATAAGGTCATCGCTAATATGGCGGTTTCTCCGACTGATCGGGCGGATCAGTCGGAGCGGCAATGCTTTAGTCCCCGGCGACATTCCGCGTGCTTTCCGGGAAGCTGCATTTTTACAGTTTGAGCATTTTCAGTTTTTCATTGTCGATGATTTCGATGCGCTTTCCGGTTTTGCGGCCTTCCTCGGCCATTTCGATGGCTTTCTTCAAGGGGGGTACCATTGTTTTGACGGCATCCTCGAGATTTAGGCGCCCGATTTCGGCGCTGGCCTTTTCCGGATAGCCCATGACGCCGACCTGAATTTCCGGGCGTTGCACGGTGTTGCAGACTTCCGCCCGCAATCCGGAGAAGGTTGTGCGTTTCTGGTAGGCATCCGGATCTTCGCGGAGTAATTCGGCGATTTCCGGGGTGTCCATCTCGAGTTGGTCGATCATGGCCAAGTGTGGGCGGTTGGCCAGGATCATCGAGGTTTCCGCTTTGCCGGCGTGCCAGTCGTGTTCATCGAGGGATTGCTTTGCGCGTTCGGAGAAGTCATTGCGCCGCAGGAAGAGGATCATGGCCTTGTGCAGGGCGGGATTGAGCCATTTCTGGATACGCAGGGATTCTTTCAGGTGCAGCAGGCTTTCGCTGCCGCCGTGCCCGGGGACAATCAAGATATTCAAGAAACCTTGCAGTACCAGGGATTCTACGATATCACAAACCATATTCGAGAAGTTGTTCGGCTTGACATTGATGGTGCCGGGCAGCATGCCGCCGGAAAAGCAGTAATTGAGACAGGGTGCGACTATGCAGCCCAGTTCTTCAGCCAGCGCATAAGCGAGGACTTCGGCATTGTGGATATCGGTGCTCAGTGGCAGATGATAGCCGTGCTGCTCAACTACCCCATAGGGGAAGATTATGGTCTGATTTTCTTTGAGATACTCGCGGACTTCTTTTACCGACATGTCGCCCATTGCATGTTTCATCTTGGTTTCCTTTCTAATTGTTGGTTTGTTTTATCTATGTAATCTGCGGATAAAATGGATCGTGAGCACCGGCTGCCTTATTTATGTTAGATTTTGTATGCGGCATTGGTATTCATGTTCCAACTTTTCAATTTTCTCGCTGTTTTCAGCCCATCGGCTATAGGCTTGTTCCATTTCTGTCTCAATTTCGTGCAGGCGTCGGTTAAGATTGAGGAAATCGGTGGTTTCCTCCGGGTTTGCCAGCTGTGCATGAATCAGGTCGCGTTCTTCTTCCAGCAATGCTATTTCAGCTTCGCTCTGTTCGACGATTTTTTGCAGTGGGCGCTTGAGTTTGCCTATCTCGTCCCGCAGCATTGCTTCTTCGCGTTTGCGTTGCCTACGGTTCATGCTGCTGCTTTCTGCTGTTGCATTTTGTGTTGTTTCGTCTTGCTTCTTTGTATCTGTGCCGGCATCTGACAGCTGTTCTTGAGCTAGTTTTTCGCGGAAGTATTCGTAATTGCCGTAGTAGCGTCTGACGCCTTGGTCGCCAAGGTAAAATATGGTATTTGCCACTGCCTTGACAAACTCGATGTCATGGCTGACTAAGCAAAGACTGCCCTGATAGTTCTGCAAGGCCTCTTCCAGGGATTCCCGCGCATGTATATCAAGATGTGTGGTAGGCTCGTCCAGTAGCAGGAAATTTAGCGGTCGCAACAGTAGCCTGGCCAAGCCCAAGCGTACTTTTTCGCCACCGCTGAGCACCTGTACCGGTTTTTCTATATCATCGCCATGAAAGCCAAAGCCGCCTAGAAGCTGCCTTATTTCGGCTTCGCCGCGATCGACAGCATGAGTTTTCGCGATGCCGTAGACACTGCTCAGCGGTTCCATAGTGTCGGCGTAATCTTGGGACTGATAGCCCAGCAGCACACCGTGTCCTATGTTTAGTGTGCCTTCGCAAAGCTGCAAATGTCCGGCCAACAGTCGTAACATAGTGGTTTTTCCCATACCGTTCAGGCCTACCAGAGCGGCGCGTTCACCACGTTCCAGGCGCAGGTTAAGTCCGCTAAAGATCGATTGTTTGCCGTCGTATGAGAATCCGGCATTTTCGAAGCGGAAGACTTCCTGTCCTGAGCGTGGCGGTTTTGGCAGGCGTATTTTCGGGCTTTGTGCGCTGATGAAGCTTATATCCACCTCTTCAAGGCGATCCAATTGTTTTTGTTTGCTCATGGCCTGTGAGGCTTTGCTGGCTTTGCCACGAAAGCGCTCGATGAAGCGTTCCAGTTGTTCCTTTTTGCGTTCTACATTGCGTTTTTGTGCCAGCTGCTGTTCGTGTCTCTCCTGCCGTAAGCGCACGTATTTGCTGTAATTGCCCGGATATCTCGTAGCTTGCCCGCCCATCACTTCAATGGTTACATCGGTAAGGGCATTCAGCAAGTAGCGATCGTGCGAGATCAGCAACATGGTTCCTACATAGCTGTGCAGATATTCCTGTAGCCATTCTACGGCTGGCAGGTCTAAATAGTTGGTGGGTTCATCCAACAGCAAGATATCGGGCTGTGCCACCAGTACTCGGGCGAGCTCAGCGCGTATTTGCCAGCCGCCACTGAAAGTGCTGAACAGGTCTCGAAAACGTTGAGTGCGAAAACCTAGGCCGCTTAGGATGGTTTCAGCTCTATTCCTGATTTCGTATCCGCCAAGATGCTCAAATTCGGTTTGCAAAATACCGAGACGGCGCAATGCTCTTTCCTGTTCTTCACCGTTCAAAGCCGGCAATTGACTTTCAATCTCGAGTATCTCTTCACGCATGGCCTTGATTTCCGGCAAGGCATTCTCGACATATTCCAGCAGGCAGGCATCTTGAGCGCTGGGGTGTAACTGCTGCTGCACGTAGCCTAGACGCATGCCGGGCGGATAACTGCAATCCCCCTTGTCGGCACTCTGACGCCCGACAAGAAGCTCAAACAGGGTACTTTTGCCGGCTCCGTTGGGTCCAACAATACCGACGCGCTCCCCACTGTGAACAGTGAAGCTGGCATCGCAAAGCACCTGCTGCTGACCAAAGGATTTGCTGACGTTATTGAAGTGAATCATGAACTAAGGGAGCATGGAATATTAAGATGGGCAGGAACTGTCATGCCTGCCTGCTTGACCTGTCACTATATTTTCAAAAGCTTCGCCGCTGCGTCGCAGATCGAAAAATGATCTGGAGTAAGGTGACGGAACCAAAAATATAGCTCTGAATCCGTAAATTTGTAGTGCTTTTATAAATTACTGGCCTTTGGTAGATCCTCTTGAGCACGTTTAAGCGCTTGCAGTGCTAATTTTCAGGCTCAACTTCTTTTCAATGAAGAGAAAACGTTTAAGAAGTGAAAAACAACCTGAGCGATTCATCTGATTCGTTTGACTTGGGCTTCACTTTCCAGTCCTATTTCCAAGCTTCTTATCGGTGGCACGTGTCCCAGTTTTAGCTTTTATGAGTAGAAAGTTAGCTTGTGGGCAATTCTTTGGCGGTCTTGGTGCGTTATAACTATTGCCGAAGGCCTGCTCAGGTATATTGCAGCTTTGGCTTCGCATTATTTCCAGGGAGTATTTTTGTGTCTAAGAGCAAGAGTCACAACTTAGCCGATCGCATTGTTAACGCCAGTCTTATTGTTGGTTTGGCGCACATTTGCCTCAAGTTTGCCGGTTTGATTCAAGTTAAATTCGCCACTCATTACTTGGAACCTTTCTTGTACGAGCCCATCATGGTGGTGGCTTTTACCGGTGTGATCAATAGCCTGTTTCTTATTGGGGAAGAGGTTATAGGACCGACGTTCTTGACCATTTTCATGCAAGAGCGCGAAGACAAGGGAGAGCAGGGCGCCTGGGACTATGCCAACGTGGTACTTAGCTTTCACAGCCTGCTCTTGCTTTTCGTTGTGGGCGCCGTATTTTGTTTCCCTGACTTTTTCATCAAGCTATTCACCACTTGGAATATGCAGGACAATCCGGAACGGTACAAACTCTTGCGTCTCAGTCTGCGAGTGCTGGCGCCGGGGCTCTTCTTTCTCTCACTGGCGTCCACCACTTACAAACTGCTTAACGGCTATAAAAAGTTCTTTTTGGCAGCATTCGGCGATGCTTCCACCAAAATCTGTGTGGTGCTCGGTTTGGTTATCGGCATGTGGGGTTTTGGATTAGACCACAGGGCGCTTTTCGCCGGTCTCCTGATCGGTTGCGCAGCCAAGCTGCTCACCCATATTATCGGGCTATGGCCCAAACGGCATTTTTTTCGCATATCCTGGAATTGGCGCAACCCAGCTTTTCAGAAGATGCTGCTGCTCATGTTGCCGCTGCTGGGGGGTATTATTTTTGCCAAAGTACGCGATAATTTCAACAATATTTATGTGCTTACCCATCTGCGGGAGGGGGGTGTACTAATGGCCAATGACTTGGGGCGACGTCTTTACTCATCCATACAATGGCTGGTGCCTTATGCTCTGCAGATCGCCTTATTTCCTTTTCTATGCGAGCTGGTCAGCCAAAAGGACAAGGATCGTCTTGGTCAAGTGTTGGGCTCATCTTGTCGCATGATGCTCTCGCTTTTTGTGCCCATGGCTACCTGCCTCTGTCTTTTGGGCATGCCTATTGCCATTTTGCTATTTTGGAGCGGCAAGACTGGGCTGGAGGTAGCTGCCAGAGCCGGATTGTCCACCGCCTGCTACGTCACGGTGTTGCCGGCTGCGGCTGTGGAGTGTGTACTCATGCAGGGTTATTTTGCCGAGCAAAAGACCATGGCGGTTACTGCAATAGGTTTGTTTGCCTCTATGTTAAGTGTTATCTTTAGCTATGTGGTGGTGGTATACTTTCAAGCCGGCGCCATAGCCTCTCTGCTTGCGGTCGCTCTGGGTTTCGTGGTATCGCGCTACTTGAAGTCGCTCATGCTCTCGCTATATCTGCAAAGAAGCACGCCGATCTTCAAGGGCAGCGATATAAGCCTGTTTTTTGTCAAACTTATTTTGCTCTCAGCCCTGACCGGCATCGTCACGTGGCTGGTCTCAAATGCAGCAAATTATATCCTGCCGGACGGTCTGGATCGAGCGCTGAATGCCCTGCACGACGGTGCCGAGTCCGTCGTTGTCAGTCGTCTTAAACTTGCGTTCAGGCTGATGTTGTCCGGCATCGGTGCAGGAGTCGCCTTTATTGTCGGGGCATTCCTATTCAGGGTAGAAGAGGCTAAGCAGATGCTTGTCTGGATTTGGCAAAAAGTGGGGAATAAGCTACCAGGCATGTTGAAAATAGGCAGAAAATAAACTGAAGCTACAGCTATCCCATAAGTAGTAAAAGACGGCATATTTCACCGATTTTACGCGTGGCTAAACCGCTTAAATAGACGATAAATCCTGAAAGTGATGCTTCTTTATTTCTTATGTACTGTTTTCAAGTTTAAGTATAAGGGGTCTTTATCCTAAAAAAAGCAGTCAAAGCTGAGGTTTTAGTTATAATACATTGGATTTCAAAGGTTTATAAAACTTTCGCCATTCACCATATTGGTGAAGTGCATTGAAAAAAGTGGTTTTCATACTATCTTTCCTTGAAATTTTACCTACCACAGTGAAAAGACAAGTGAGACAGCATGAAAACCAACGTGAAAAATAATGCCGCTACGGAAATTTACAAATCTGCGCATGATTCCCTGCGGATCAACACCCCCGGCGGGATCCTCCAGTGCAGGTGGGACGATACGACGCTGGTGACACCGCGCTGCCACAACGCCTTCTTCAGTCATTTTGTGCAAGCCGGCGGAGCCTTCGACCAGCTTGTGGAAAGCTGCCCGCTCCGCTACTCCAGCAACAACGCGCCCTCGGTCTGCGGCGTGCTCGCCACGCTTTTCAGCGGCATCCTGGAGGGGCATTCCAGGTACAGGCACCTCGACGTCCTCCACCACGATCCCGTCCTGCCCACGATATACGGGGTGGAGAAGCTCGTTTCCTGCGACTCGGCCCGGCGCGCCGTCCGGAAAATGTCCGAGGATGATCCGGGCGCGGCCCTGGAATGGGCGTGGAGTGCGAACATCCGCAACCTGACGCCGCTTCTCGACCAGCCCTACGTCCTCGACCTCGACCCGACGGTGAAGCCGCTCTACGGGAGCCAGGAGGGCGCCGTCCCCGGCTACAATCCGCACAAGCCCGGGAGGCCGTCCCACTGCTACCACACGATGTGCATTGCGGAGTTGCGGCTCGTCCTTGGAGTCGTAGTGCACCCCGGCAACCAGACCTCGGGCATGCATTCGATGGGAATGCTCGGGCATTTCCTCCGCACCCTTCCAGCCCCCCTCAGGCTCCGGTTCGCCAGGGGCGACGTCGTCTTCGGCGTGGACAATGTCATGGAGGATTGCGAGAGCAACGGCGTCAAGTACCTGTTCAAGCTCAGGCGCACCCCGGCGGTCGCCAGGATGTGGCGGCAATGCCTCGCGCCCGGCGTCGAATGGGTTGACGCGGGGCAGGGATGGGAAGGCTGCGAGGCCAGCCTACAGCTGGACGGATGGCGGCGCGCGAGGCGGGCCGTCTTCGTGAGGCGGCCGCGTCCCCTCTCCCAGGACAGGGGCATGGAGCCGGGGGGAAGGGCCGGAGAGGCAGCCGAAGCGGGGCAGATGGAGTTCCAGTTCCCGGATCTTGAAGTGCTGCCGCCCGGAGACTGCGGCGGATACGACTGGCACGTCCTGGTGACGGATCTCGACCACCAGATCCTCCCGCTCGCCCAGCTCTACCGCGACCGGGGGAACTGCGAGAACATCTTCGACGAGATGAAGAACCAATGGGGATGGTGCGGCTTCACGACGCAGTCGCTGGAGCGCTGCGGCGTCATGGCCGCCCTGGTTGCGCTGGTGGCAAACTTGTGGAACATCTTTTGCAGGACGATGGATCCGGAGCGGCATGCCGAGGCGAAGACCTCGAGGCCGCTGCTGCAGCAGGTCGTGGGACGCCTGACGACGCACGGCGGACAGAAGTACCTCGTCTGCAGTGCGTCGGGACAAGGCAAGGCCAGGGATATGTACACGGATATCATGTTGAAAATAAACGAGATATCAACTGCGA
>JAAZKR010000062.1 GCA_012799725.1 Oligosphaeraceae bacterium
CTATGCTCTTGTCATCCATTCTGGCTGGTGGCCAAGGCGGGGCGGCAACACCCGTTCCCATCCCGAACACGGCCGTTAAGGGCCCCTGCGGCGATGATACTGCGTTCAAGAGCGCGGGAAAGTAGCACGCCGCCAGCCTCCTTTTCACACAGGACGAGGAAGACCCCGAAGGGACGGGTCGGCTCGTCCTTTGTGGTTTAAACGGCGGCGCGCCGGGACGCACCCGGCGGCGCGCACCCGCCTTTGTCCCGTGGCCGGACAGGCTCCTGGCGGAAATCACGGTAGTTCGGCGGCGGCTTCTCCTCCTTGAAAATAAAGTCTTCGCGCGAACCGCTCTGGACTTCCTGGGAAATGACGGAGAGGGAATCAAATTCCGGACGCGTCAGCTGCCGGCAGATCCATTTGGCAAAATGCAGAATTGACGAATTCATGTCTGAAGATATCTCCTATTTTGGTTGGATAAAACAAAAAATAGCAGATAAATCTTCAGACATCCTCTTGCTCCCCCAAAAAACTCCAAAAAAAGGAGAATTTTGGGGGAGACCATCAATAATCAACTTAACATAAACAGTAACAAGGGGTTAAATTCCATTTTAACCGATGTTATTTGACAGAACCAAAAACAAGCAAAGGAGAGAACACATGACTAAATTTCTGACAACACTGCTAGCTGTAACCTTAGGCTTTAGCGCCTTAGGCGCTGATTTTTACGTCTGCCAAAGCAGGGGCAAAAAAAAGGGGCCAGGCACCAAGGACGCCCCCTTTAGGGCGATATTCGATGCACTCAAGCAGGCTCAGCCTGGTGACACCATTCACATGGCTGCCGGTTCCTACACAGGGCAGATGGGTGCAAGTGAGATCATAGTCGATAAGCCTGTGACCATCATTGGTGGTTATAACTCCGATTTTTCCACACGTAATGTCACTGAGTATCCGACACTGATCCAGCCCAGCAATGATAAAAACGACACCAAAGGCATAGGCTTGCTCACGCTTGAATTGCCTGCAGGCCCCGGCCCTGATATGGTCATTGATGGTTTGATAATCGACCAGAGTTACATGAATAGCTATCACGATATAAAAGGCAAGCCTGAAGGCTTGGAAACCGGCATGTGGCTGGAGCCTCCTGCCAAGGGGTCCAAAGATAAATTCGCTTCGGCAAAATCCTATTCCATCTATAGCGAGACTAAAGGACGCTACGAGGGCAATATCATTATTAAAAACTGCGTGCTTGCCAACAGTGGCAACATCGCTGTCAATCTCTCACTTTACAAGGGCACGGTCAAAATTCTAAACAACGTCTTTGTTGCCAGCCGCATGGAGGCCTGTGATGTCTCGTCCTCCAATGTCAAAAACGATGCGGTTAGCTGTGAATTTGCTTACAACACCGTCCTTTTCACTTGGAGCCGCACCTCAGAATTAACTGATATGGGCTATGGTTTCCGCTGTCTCTCCAAGGTCAGCTCTAATATTCACCATAATATTTTCGGCTTGAACGTGTTCTCCGGAGTAGGCAACGACAAAGGCGACCCGAAGAGCAAAAACGTCACACTTGACAACAACGTTTTCTTCCTCAATAGAATCTCGGATGTCACTGCAGTCAAAAGTCCGAATATCATTCATCTGCGCGTAGATAGCGATGAATTTGAAGACTTGGCCGATTTCCCCGGCATGGAGAGCGTAGAAGACAACATCGCCTTGACTGATCCTGCTGTTTTCAAGGGTGCTATCAATGAGGCTTATCTTACGGCCTTTCTCAATGTAACCTATTCCGAAAAGACCAACTACGATGAAAATTCCCCCGCCAACCTCTTCCGTGCAGCTATGGGAATGAACAAAGTAGGCAAGATCGAGACTCAAGTTTCAATGTATAGCAACCGTTATCCACTGGCAGAAACCTACCGACTCTTCGGCGTCATGAAAGATTATGGTGCTCAACAGATTGAGTAATAACTAGAGAGACCAGATAAATAAAAACGGCGCCAGTTGCTCACCAACGAGCAGCCATGGTGCCGTTTTTATTTTTAGGGATATGACTTAGCTTTATATAACAGCTACTAGCTGCTGCCTTAATGCCATAAATAAAAAAGCGAATTCATGTTTTTATCGGTAGATTAGACCGAATAACAGGAGGCAACATGAATTCGCTCGATACTACTATAACCGCATTAAATAATTTTTCCAGCTTATTCTGAAAATTAGCCTCCCCAAAAAACCATAAGCACGAAAAATTTATCGTTTATGAACAAGGCTCTTGGTGCTATAGTAATACAGCTTTCCTGCAAGCGCTATATTCAAATCAGTTTTCAGCGTTTTACCCACATTTCTCACTTTTTTTATTGTTTTTTTTGCCTGAGCTTTCAGGGCTGGGAAATTATTGTTTCAGCATTGGCTTGCACTGGAAACCCGGTGTTGTGAACACTTTCTCATCCAACCCGAGTGCCTCCAGGTATGGCAGGACTTCCTTCCCGATTCGGTTTGCAATGATTCTGTGATTGCCCATTTGAATGACCAGCAGCCCTTTGAATTTGGTTGACATCATATACGAAGTCGGCCTTTCGGTTTGCTGCTTGTTCCATCCAGGCAGCGTTCCGCCGTGGGTGGCCAAGTAGTTGCGCATGGACCGCTCAATCAGCCGCCGCCAAGGTGCTCGACGAGCTCGACCACGCCTACAGCCGCCAGCTGTCGAACATCCTCACGGCGGTTGGGCACGACGTCCGCAACGTCCTTGGCCTATGACCGACGACGAACTCATGCACTGGCTCCAGCGAGCCAAGTCGCCGCTCTCCAGACGATATTGCAACGTCCTCCGGAACCGCATCCTCTACAGGATCTGCGTCTGCATAAAGCCCGACGGATACGGCTACGCCGAGAACACGGTCGGAAAGCCCATCGCACTACTGGAATGGCTGCGCCAGCGCCTCTCCAGGCTCTCAAACGCACTGGCCACCCCGCCGAGACTGTGACAGATAGAGGACGACGTCGCGAACGCCTGGCCAAATCCCCGGTGCCGCTCCTGGAAGTCCTGGAGAACGCCGCAGGCCAGAATGCATAGACGCGACTCGCGAATATTTGCTTACTGACAACTACCGCAGTAAATGCCCACCAGGAATCCACCGGCAAGGCGGGGATTACCAATTCAAATTACGATTAGCGGTCACCCATCATTTCATTTCAACTGTCCAGACTGGATTTCCCGTAGCAACAGATCCATTCTTTCATCACATTGACGCTGGTATGGAGTCAATTCCGGAAATGTTCCACCTAGTTTTGCTATCTCCATTTTCAGTCCATCGTAAAGCGGTTTCAGGCTCTTCTGCTCCATTCCGGTGGCTGCAAGAATTCTTCTATTGTCCATAACGCGGTCAAAAAGACGGTCGTAAAGAAGTTGCCAGTGGAAGACCTTTTCATCGGCATCCGGATTTAGAATGCGTAGGTATTGCTCAGTGTCCACCCAAACCGGTTCAAGTCCACAAAGGTCATGATAATACGCCGCAATCTCGCCCCATGTATGATATTCCGCCGTGCATACGTTAAAGATTTTTCCGAAGGCATTCTCATTGAAAAGCAGTTTCCCTATCATCGCAGCGACATCGCCTCCCCATGTCATCGTCGCCTTCACGTCACGGGCTGCTTCTGGCAGAACCGTCTTTTTCCCTGCGAAAGCGCGCGCCACGGTCAGATGAGCTTCAAGAGTCACCAGCTGATACCGCATGAATGAATAGGTAATCGCAGGACGGACGATGGTCCAGTTTTTTCGGGGAAGCGCGCGCAAGATGTTTTCTCCCCGTGATTTATAGACAGAGTAGTCATCGGAATTCCTCAGCATAATGTCATCCCCCGTATCAAGCAGGCGCGGGGAATCTTCGCAAAGCGGAAGTTCCTTGTTGTCATATACCCGATAGCTGGAGAGGAAAACATAGTGCCCCGTGTGTTCAACAACGTACGGTAGAAAAGGAAAAAGTTTCCAAGTCGGATAGACCATGAAATCCACTACGGCATCATAACCCGGTTCCAGAATTTTCTGAAACGTTCCGTAATCATCGGCGTCAGCCTTTATATAACGGATGTTTGAATTGGAACTTTCCACGTTGTCCAGAGAGATGCCATCGACTTTGCACCCGTTATCCACCAGAATGGGTATAAGATAACGGCTCATCGAGCCCGTTGCGCCTATGACTAGAATCTTTTTCCCATGTTGCATCGGATTCCCCTTTTCTCCAGATCAGAATGTCAGTACAACCTTGCCAATGTTTTCTGCGCGGCGCAGAACGCCATGCGCTTTTTCAACTTCATTGATGGGAAAGACAGCGTGAATATTGGAGACAAGTTTCCGTTGGCTGAAAAACGGCCACAATTCCGTTTGTAGGCAGTGCAGAATATGCGCTTTCTCCTCCGCAGTCCGGCTACGGAGCGTACTCCCGATCAAGCGGATGCGTTTTCTCCAGACGGTTTCCAGGTCAATTACGGTTTCAGCTCCGGCCATCGTGGCAATCATGATCCAGCGTCCGCCGAACACCATGTTTTTGAAGCATTCCCCCATCAGCCTTCCACCGATGCAGTCCAATGCGACGGTTGGCGGGTGAGCTTTGATTACAGGGCGCACATCCTCTTTTCGGTAATCCAGAACATAATCCGCTCCTATTTTTCTGACGAATGCGGCCTTTTCTTCCGAATCTATGGTCGTGATGACTTCAGCGCCCATTATTTTTGCAAACTGGATGGCGGCAAGACCAACGCCGCTTGCTCCCGCCTGCATATAGAATACATCGCCGGGCTTCATGCCGCCCGCCTCTTGTTTAAGATTCAGATAAACGGTACTCCATACTTCTGGCAGTGAGGCAGCTTCGATCATGGAAAGCCCTTCTGGAACAGGTATGACCATCCCAACTGGCACCGTGACTTTCTCTGAATACCCGCCACCGCCAGGCAGGGCACAGACCTTGTCGCCTGTTTTCACCGGAGCGTCTGCCGACACCTCCTCTACAATTCCAGAAACTTCCAGTCCACACCATTGAGGCCATCCCTCCGGCGAAGCATAACAGCCGTCTTTCTGCATCAGGTCGGCGCGGTTCACGCCCGCTGCGACAACGCGGATGAGCACCTCTCCCTGCTTGCGGACCGGATCAGGAACTTGTTTCCACTCAAAATCGAGTTTTTCATTCAAAGTCATTGCATGCATTTCTTTTTCCTCCTGTTAAAAAATGGATTCCTTCTTATACGGGATATGCCCGGCAGCTGCAAGCGTCGTCTTGTGAACCAGATAATCGTGCTGGTAGGTATAGGGATTCTCCATCTCCCCCCTGACAATCGCGGCAAATTCCTTCAACTGTCCAACATAACGATCGGCCTGCGGAGCAAACTCGAAAACGGCCTTGCCGGCTGGATAACCTCCCGCAGCTTCCTTCAATATCAGATTTACCTTGACAGGTTTTCCGTCGAAACGTTCAGGAGGCGCGACTTCAAGCATGCCGTTTGTCCCCGTAAAGCGCCATCTGCGCAACTGGACACCGTATTCCGGTGCACGGCTGCATGCACTGATCTGCACACAGCAGCAGGGATATTCCAGAACAGCAAGCGCATTGTTGCAGATCATGCGGCCGACATCTGGAGTCGATTTTAGAAACGGCGTGACCTTGTCTGGAGCCCCCATGGCCGCGATGACGAAATCGATCAGGTGACAACCTAGATTGAACATTATGCCGCCGCGGAAATTGCCAAGATATTCCTGGTAGGCGTCACCTCCATATCCGTGATTCATATCAAGATGCGCATCGAATACAGTTCCAAGGATGTTATCCACGATCAGTTTTTTGACAAATTCAAGCGCTGGGTTCCCCCGGTACATATAGCCCATCTGGAGCGGAACATGTTTTGCCTTGCAGAGTTCCAAAAGATCCCGGTACAGGGAAAGATTTTGGCCAGCCGTTTTGTCCAAGTGGACGGGAAGACCCTTTTTCACGCACATTTCCGCATAGCGAATCAATTCTAGATTCGGCACTTCCACAATCGCCGCATCCACTCCAGACAAATTCAGCGCCTCTTCAAGACTGAGAAATGGAAGACCATCGAATTGTGGAGGAATACAAGTGATGAATCGCGGAGAATCGCATAATTTGAGATCGTTGACGACACCAACGATCTCAAATAACTCCGGAAGCATTTTCAGACTTTGGATCTTTCCGGAGGCATGTTCATGGCTGACGCCAATCTGAATAACCTTGAGCTTTTTCATAGTTCCCGGCGCTTTCCAATTTCAATTCTATTTTGAAGGGAAGAAAACCCTTAGCGGGTCATCCGGGGAAAATGCTGATCCAGCCGATGCATAGTCACAGGCGGTAAAATTCCCCTGTTTCACGTTCAGAATACGTCCACGTCCGGTGGAACAGATCTCCCAGTTTCCGCATGGATCCGGATCGGTCGTTGCCTTTCCTGGTTCCGCCAACACGACTGGACCGTATTTCAAGGCAAAATAACCGCTTGTCACGTTCGGATAAACCACATCAACATCCGGATGAAAATCAATCAGGATGTGGTCGCCGTCCGACCAGACGCGGTCAATTATGCAATATTTTCCGGCGCATACCGCGATTTTTTCTTCGTTAAGGAAAACTTCGCATTTTTTCGACCATGCTGGAATCCGCAAAACTGCTTTGAAATCGGTGGGACATTTCATTTTGAAGAAAAGTTCCGTTACGCCCCGAGTCAAATACGCACCTGAGTTTTCCACCGTGTACGCCGCTCCTGAAGAGGTCGTGTTTTCCAGAAGAAAATCTTCATAGAAATTGACCATGAATCCATCAGGCAGACGAAGAACTGCATGAGCCGCCCCGAAAGCAAGCCCCTCCGGTCCCTGCGCACGACAGCAATCATGCTCATCAAAAGGCGTATTGAACCAGCGTCTGATCTGATCCGGCGGCGATTCCTTCCAGCCACCGCCCGTGAGTGGCGTGGGATTCACATGAGTCCAGCGATCGCCTGATTGCGACATCGCGCCAAGAATGGCGTTGTAAAGTGAAGTTTCCATTTGATCAAAAGGAGCGGGATCTGTCCAATCCAAAGAGAATGCCGATTCGCACAGATGAAGCCATGTTGCTGTCACACAGGTTTCTCCGAGACCACATCCCGGTTTTTCACACGTCTGATTGATGACGCCGTCGAACCAGAATTCGCCGCAGTCGTCCCTGCCCCCCGCCGTCCCAGTGACGAAAATCTCCTGTTCAGCGACCATTCGGAAATATTTTTCGACACATGTCTTGTATTTTTCCTCTCCCGCCATGCGGGAATAAGCGGCGGCCCCCTTGAAACAGGATGTTAGTTCGTAGGCTTTTGCGTTGCCGATCCCTTTGGGAGGGACACCCTTAAGAGCTGCGTCAAAAACGTTTTCTTTCAGCGAACACCCTGATTCTATCAGTCGATGCGCGAAGTCAAGATACCGTTTTTCACCAGTCGCCTCGTACAATTCGACGATACCGCCTAAGATTGAGCAGGAGGCAAGACCATCGTGCATACCGCAGGCACGTAGATCAGCCCTTTCCCCTGTCAACTGAGAAAGCAGGTGGTCGACCATCCGACAGCAGGCATCAAGTATCTCCGGCGAGGCTTCGATCAAGCGATAATAGCGCAGAAGCGCAAGAAGCACATATTTCCGTCCCCAGATGTCCCAACCGCTGATCTGTTTGTCCGCAGGATAAGTGCTGATGCAACCGTCCGTGGTTTGAGTGGAAAGCAAATCCTTTACCGTATCGCGTATTTTCTCCAGCAGAAACGATGATGGTTCAAGACGCCATGCGAGAATCGCCGAGCGGACAACTTTGCCCCAGAATTCGCACCTCCAGGCACCGTCGTCTTCCGTGCGAAAACGGAACGGGTCGACCATAAGCGCGTAATCCAGTTTTTCCAATCGGCAAAGGATATTTTTTCGCAAGGCCTCTCCGATTATCCCACGGAGCGACAGTGCTCCGACTGGAAATAAATCATATGGTTTTATATACATAATGATGTATGCGGACTATCCAGGAAATCAGTGATGAACTCAGATGCGCGAATGCCGCAAGTTTCATGTTGACAGCATAGGCAGAACCAAAGGCACTATCATTGTTTTTTCAAATTTCATGTATTCAGAACCCGTCATGGATGATCATTATCCGCAGAATGCACAAAAACTGTTCATCCAGTGTATTCCGCCGACTCATTTTCACCTCAATAAAGAGGTTCTGAATATTTCCTTCCAATTGCAATCACTTCGGGAAAATATTCCCCCATTCCGGCTTGTGGACGCTTTCCGCCTTGATCGCAATCGGTGAATTTTCCGGCCATTTGATGACATCCGGAAGCACGCGCATTCCGTCATCCGTGCAGTTCTTCAGTTTGAAATAGCCGAATTCATTGGCTTGGATGGAATTTTCCGGAGTGATGAAGCCGAATGAGCATTCATTCATCAGCAGGATTGCCGGATTGCTTTCATCGCCCTCGATGACGGCCACCGGATTGTTGATGATTGCCCCATCAATAGTGACCATGGAACCAGGTCCGATTTCGCACAAAGGGATTGCTCTGGTCTTGGAGTTGCGATAAAAGCCGTCCCATTGCGCATCATCGTATGAGATGAACCGGACATTTGCCTGACGTTGATCGGGGCGGCAACGAAGAAGCTGGAGCCGTTTGCTTGATTCAATGCGGACATTGGTGCAAAGGTAAGTCCCGACACACCGACCTCCGCCTTCGATATTGAGGAAAAGTTCTCCTCCCGTCAACTGCGCCGTATTGACCTGAAGATTTCCGCCGCGTTTGAAATCAAACACGGTTCCGCAGGCGGTCGCAAATAGATAGTTCACATGATAATCGACGCCCTGCGCATTCAGAATACGGAAACCGTTGCCCAGTTCCGACAGCGTAAGGAAATCAAATGCATAATCGGAATTGCAGAGATCCGGGCCTTCCCCCCCCATCTGGAAACCGACATCGGCGTTGTGCATGGCGACATTGGTGAATTTGTTCAGCATGTTCCCATAGCCGGACATACTGACGAACTGGACCAGAATGCCAGCTTGCCCATCAGTTTTTTTCTTCGTACGCCAGCGTCCTGAAAAATTCAGATTTTCAAAGACACAGCCGCCTATGCCGACGGTTTTCAGCAATGTGCCGCCCGGCGGACCGTCCCAGCATAGCGTAGAAGCCCTTGGTTTGGGATTCAGACTACTTGCACTCTGACCGAAAACATGCATTGCCTGCACTTTTTCAATGACCAGCGTTCTGGTGACACGGTAATTTCCCGCAGGAAAAAACAGTGCACCGCCTTTGGGATCTTTTGCCTTTTCTATTGCGCGCATTATCGCATCGGTATCGTCATGTATTCCATCGCCGAGAGCCCCACAGGATTTGACATTGACGATATTCGGTTCTATAGCCGCGTCTACAGCATTCCGGAACTGTCCGCTTTGAATGGCATAATACCCTGCGGACGCATTTCTGACGAGGAGTGTGTCGTAACCTGTTTTGCCTTTGCCACGTAAATTTCGCACCTGCAACGCGACTGGGTGATCTGACTGCGCAACTCCGCTGATATCCAGTAAAAACTGCGTTCCTGCATTATCCGTCATCACCTTGTCCGCGCTTTCAAAATCGGGGCCGAAAGGAATGGTCAGCTTACCGCCCACACTGTAAAGAGGTTCGGCTTTTCTCATGCCCGATCCGCGCAGAATATAGCCTTTGCGGTTGAGTATTCTGCTGGTTCCCGCAGGGGTTTCCATCTTGATCACCAATCCGTCGACAACAAAGTCTGCCAGAAAGTTGCAGCCTGCCGCATTGGGAGCGACCGCGAGGACATCCAGACGCAATACGGGAATCACACCGTCTTTTGGAGGAAGCGCAGGCAGCATCAACGTCAGCACCTCTTCGTTGGCGATTTCCGCATCAGGAAAAGTTGTGACAACCTCAATGGGACATTCTTCCGAGTGGATGCACATGCAGAAGAACATCTGAGACAAAATTAAAATTCTTACTATGTTATTCATTTTCATAGCGCCATGCCGTTGATCATCGTCCGGGTTAACGAGTTTTTCTTTACAGCCTCGACATGAAAGTCAAGGGACAGCGTATTGTTGAAACCGTTATGGCGTCCGATCGGATCAATCACGTCTATTGCCCAGAGAGGCTGGGTTAAAACTATATTCCCGACAAAACCATGAGAATCCAATTTTAGACTATCCGTCTCTGACATGACTATTGTTTGGCTGGGAGAATCAAACTGTAGAAGTTTGCGAGGACGCATATATTGGGAATCTGTCGAACTGTTGCTGTTGCCGAATCGTGCATTGTAGCAATAGTTTGTCGCCGTGTCGCTATGCACTTCATGCAGCGATGGACAGATCAGCATGGGAACAACAGAACGGTAGCTTTTGGCATTGTAGTAGAAGACCTTCAGTCCTCTGAACCACAGCAATGAAATAGTTCCCTCAAGTTCTGTTATGATCTTCGTGTTTGTGTCACAATAAGGCATTACGTAGTCCATGTTATCATCCGCGTAGGACGCCAAATTCAATCCAAGCTGTTTCTGCTGGTTGACGCAACTGATGGCGCGCGCTTTTGCACGAGCCTTGCTCAATGCGGGCAGTAACATGGATGCAAGTATGGCTATAATTGCAATGACTACTAACAATTCAATCAGAGTGAAACGATTGCGTGTTTTCAGAGTAAAACGATTGCGTGTTTTCAGAGTGAAGCGATTGCGTGTTTTCATTTTTTTTTTGATCCTTTGTGAATTGTTGGTTGCCGGGACGTTCGAAACACTATGGAACATCGGAACTATTGATTTTCAAGGCGCATTGACCAAATGGGGAATGACAGTGATGTTTTCGTTTTCTGCATTGAAACTCCCTGTCATTTTTTCATGTAAAGCCTGGACGGCTCTTTCGGCATATTGTATGATATCAAATTCAAAGCAATCACCTATCGGTTCTGACGGTGTGAAAAAAAGATTTTGCTTTTGGATTATATATATGAAATGAGGTTGCCAGTGAAAAGATGGGGATGCCAGCCTTCTCTTCAGAAGTTCCGTATATACGTAATTGATAATGAAATCATCTGGTATAATCAGAACATCCGGACGCAAGTCTTCGGGCATGCCGCAAAAATCATCCAGCACTTTTTGGGCAGCATTCGCCATAGGCAATGCTTCGTCAGCTTCGATCATATCCGGGAAAAGAAAACGGCAGTATTGCTCGTCTTGCTTCGGGAAATAGGCTTTGAACTCGGAACGGATCGCATTGACAAATGGATAACCGCAGTGGATCAGGGCTGGACGACGCAGATGACGGGATTTCACGATCCCGTAAGCCTGAGGCAAGATGGAAGCAAAGGAAACCTTGCAACCTTTGTTGTGCGATGCCGTATCCATTGACACGACCGGAATATGATGGTCGCGGATGATTCGCCAGCTTTTATCATCAAACGAAACTGTGGTCAGAATTCCGTGAATCAAACCGCGCTCAATGCAACGCTGCAATCCGTCGAAGTGAGCCAAAGAATCTACGTCGGTCATCTGATTCGAATTACGCAAAAAGAGTTTGCACTGGCAATTTTGATCCGCCAGCTGGTTCAGCAGACACTGGAGCAGAATCGTTGAGGAGGGAATATAACTCCGGCGCAGGCAAACAAGTCCGATCAGACGGGCGTCGTAACCATTTGTCTTCAGACTTTTCACGCGAACCGCACGATGCGGTATTGTTTCTAGAATACCATCCTTTTCAAGGGCAGATATTGCTCGTTGAATGGTAAACGCGCCAACCCCGAAGAGCTTGCGCAACACTGTCTGCGATGGAAGAGCGTCTCCTTCCCGCAGTTTCTGATCGTGTATGTAACAAATCAGCTTGCGCTTGGAAACCTCTGTCTGATTGCCCTGGTTGTTCTTTAACTTTTTCATTTTTTCTGGCAAACAATTTTCAGTTTACGTAATAAATATAACATGCATCAATAATAATACAACCCACATTTCTCACAAAAAAACTCAAAAAAACTCCATCAAAGAATCAGACATTCAATCGCAACGTCCTTGGCTGATATTTTTTCCATTCTACTTGCCATTCACCGAATCAGGGCATAAGCTATCCTGCCGCTCTTTTGAGCAGCACTTCCTAAGATTCTCAAAGTTTGGCGCTAAGAGAGGAGTGTGCTTTGGCGGCATTTTTATTTCTGGGCAATATGTTCCGGACTGGCGCAGAAGCAAGTTTGACGTTCTATATCAGGCTGAGTTGAAAACGACATGCACCCTTGCAGGCAGCTTGTCTGGATTTATGATTTTATTGAACAGTGCGTCCCTGAAGTGTA
>JAAZKR010000009.1 GCA_012799725.1 Oligosphaeraceae bacterium
GAGCCCTGACAAGGGCTGCACCATGCATAACCTGGGTGACCGAACCCAGAGGCCGAAAGGCGACTGAGCCCTGACAAGGGCTGCACCATGCATAACCTCAGGTGACCGCAGCCCTGGAAGGGCAAGGGAACCCGAGGCAGGATCACCCCCCTAAAATCAGCGCCTGGAAGGCGCCACTTCATGATGAATTTGCCGTATCGGCCAGCGAGGAAGCCGAGTGAAGCCACCTCGAAAGAGCTTGTATAACAACGAGTTAAAGAAAAGTTGCCAGCAAATCTTTCATAACGAGAAGAAATCGAGCAATAGCCGCACGGAAAACACCCTGTCACCAACAGGGTGAACAGCACAAGTCTTGCAACTATCTGAGAATAAAGCCATTAGGACTAAACCTCAGCTTTGACTGCTTTTTTTAGGATGAAAGGCTGTTATCCTGGAAACGTCTCAAAGGTATTCGAAGTCGCAATAGAGGAGATTGGGAGAAAATGAAAAAACTGTATGCAGATTTCCTGCAAAAAATCGATGCGGGCAACCTGAAACGCTGCACGGAAGAGTTGGCTGCCATTGAAATGGGGCAGACATTCAGGCACTACCGGATGGCGGCGGAATATGTCCTGAAGCTGATGCAAAAAAACGGATTTTCCAATGCGGAAATCATCGATTTCCCAGCCGACGGGAGGACGGTTTTCCAGGATAAAAAAATGCCGTTGGCCTGGGATGCGAGCATAGGCAGGCTGACTCTGCTCGATGCCCCCGAAGAAGAGGTAGTTGCCGACTATAGCGTACATCCCTTTCATCTGATCAAGGGTTCCGTGGCAACTCCGCCGGAAGGCCTCGTAACCAGAATCATTACCGAACAGCAGTTCCTGGCCGGAGAGGATCCGCGTGGGGCGCTGATAATGCTGGAACCAATGACCTGGCCGCGAGCGAATGTTTTGGTGCCCATACTGGACCAGGGCGGTCTGGGCATCATTTCTGATTTTGTGATGGGAAGGTATAAATCCCCGGACTCCTTGCAGTGGGTCAACGCTTGTACAGAGGGAACAGACTGGCATGTGACCGAAGAAGACCGCCCGTTCATTGGATTCACTGTCTCCGCAAAAGTCGGCAACAGAATCCGCCAGCAGGCCAACTCCGGAGCACTCAAAGTCCGCGTCGAATGCGATGGACGGCGATACAGTGGCAAACTCCCCTTGATTACCGCCATGCTGCCGGGGAAAAGGAAGCAGGAACTGTGGATCATCGCCCATATGTATGAACCCTTGCTGAATGATGATTCCAATGGAGTCATTGCAGGGATCGAAGCCGCCAGGCAGATCATGCTAAAGGGGACGCCGGAATATTCATTGCGCCTGGTGTTCGCCATGGAACTGTATGGCTATGCCGCATATACCGCATCCCGAGGAAGCAACCTGAAAAATGAAGTAATCGGGGGATGCAATCTGGATGGACTAGGTTGTGTCAGTAATGAAACCATGGATCTATATGCCGCTGGACCCGCAGTGCCGTTTTTCGGCAATGACCTGCTGAAAGACGCAGAAAAAGAACTCAAGGATGTCCTGAACCTCAAATATAAGGGAACTGCATATTTTGACGATATGTTCATCGGAGACCCAACCGTTGGAGTCCCGACGGTTGGGCTGCATGGCCGAAATGGCGGATTCTGGCATAACTCGATGCAATGCTCGACGGATTTCATTGACTGGAAACTTTTTCATAAAAATACAGCAATGGCTGCGGCTTATTTATATAAAGTGGCAAATTACACAGGGAAGGCAAGCAAAAAAATACCCGTGACAATAGAGCCGATCCAGTCGCCTTGGAGGGATTATGCCCGGCAAATGAGGATTGCCCGGAAAGAAGCTGGATTTCCGCATAGTTTGGCCAAAGTCCCGCAAAAGGAGCGGATCAGCCTGCCGGGAGGGGTAATGTATGACGCTTTCGCAAATGTCCTGTGCAATATGGACGGGGAGAAAGACCTGGCGCAGATCATCCGCGAGGCGGAAACCGAAACCGGGAAAATAAAAACCGAAGCGGAAGTGAAAAAATATATCGACTCGGTGAATTTCCTGGTAGATTACGGTTACTTGGAAGCCATCGAAAGGCCGGTCATCAAGGCACCTGAGATTCTCGAAGCACTGCAAGAACTGGGTGTCGCCCGTGCCGATGTCCTTTTGGTTCATGCCTCGGTTTCCAAATGCGGCTACATCGATGGTGGTGCGGAAACAGTGATCAAATCAATCGCGGCGGCGGCCGAGACCGTCCTGTTCCCCACCTTCACCAGGCCTTACATCTACCTTGGCGGACTGAATAAAGGGTATAACTACCGCCCCTATGATCCGGCGGATTATGATGCAATCTGGACGGGAAGCATCGGAAAGACCCTGCTGCGAAAATTTCCCGAGGCTATCAGGAGCAGCCATGTTACCCATTCATGGGCTGGGCTGGGCTGCCGGGCGGCGGCCTGTCTCGATTCGCACGAAGCCTGCGACAGCCCCACTGGCCGGAACTCCCCCATGGGAAAGGCGCTGGACATGGATGGGAAAATTCTGTATTTTGGCACCGGGGTAGCACCAACGACTTTCCTGCATTACCTCGAGGACATCTGCAATGTGCCGTATCTCGAGGCGGCCGTGTGTCGCGTCAAGAATCCTGATTCATCCTTGCAAACGGTGCTGATCGAAAAGCATTTGCCCGGACACCGGGATTTCTATCGGAAGGATGCGGAAAACTGCAAGTTTTTCCGCCGTGCGGTTGCTGATGGTCTGGAAATCCACAGTATTCAGCTTGGCATGGGGAAGCTACAATTGATTGACCTCAGGCGACTTTACGAAATCGGCATGCATTTGCTCAGCGAAGATCCTTGCATCCTCCTGTGCGATGATCCGAATTGCCTTTACTGCAGAAAATATCATTAGGCAACTTGAAAAATGAAAAAGCAACAACCCCTATAAAAATTTAGGTGTCTTCTCGGTTAAGCCGGTTATGCCAGCGTGTTCTATGCTGTTGAGAGGTACTGCACATGTTAATTGTTCATTCAACATGTAGTTGCGCCCCTGCGTGTGGCGTTTCCACAGCAAAAGGGGGTTCCGCTTGAGCAGAATATGCTCCCTTGCGGAAGAACCGGCAGGAATGGTTTTGAACCCGGAATGCCGGAGAAACTCGCTCTTTTGCACTGGGAACTGGGCTGCGCAAGACCAAGCGGGGCTTTTTTAGGCAGTCGAAGCTGGGCAAGGCGCGGAAAAGTACGGTGCTGATCGACAAAAAATCTTTTGATGCTTGGCTTGATGGCCAAGCGAATGATGATTGATTGATCCCCTGATGGCATTGCTTTCAGGGGATTTTTTGACAAATTTTTTACAAACTGCCATTAAAAAAGGTGGTTTTTAGTTCAAAATATTTTTCATTTGCCTTTTTCTGCGGGAAAATGGCCAAAATCATTTAAAAAAGTTTGTAAAAAGTTTGTAAATCCACTTCCATTTTGGCTTGTTTTCAGGTATATTTGAGTATATTGGAGGGGAAATGAAAAAACCGCTTAAACTGTTTGAATTTAAGCGGTTAACTGGTGGAGCCAATGGGATTCGAACCCACGACCTATACGTTGCGAACGTATCGCTCTAGCCAACTGAGCTATAGCCCCATATTGACAATGTCATAAGATAATGCAAGTAACGCTTAAAGCAAGTAAAAGCAGTGATAAAGTCGTTTTTCAGCTTTGCTTTAGAAATGGGTCAGTCTTCTGTAGTGCAACGTGTGGAAACCAGGAAATTGCATAGGGCGCATGAGACCAATATTCCTTGCTTAAGAATTTTTTTCAACCACGGAAAATGCGGGAAACGCGGAAAGTTTGTAGGTATGCAGTTCTGGCGGATGGAATGGCAGGTGGGATTTCGGTCTGGTTTGTTGTTTCCTCCAATTGCTTGGCGTTCTCGGCGTTCTTGGCGGTTAAAAGAAGAGTGTTGGCTCCATAGGTCCCATGTATTGCCGTTAAACCAATGCTTCAGAAATGCTACAGAAGACTGAGGCATCATTTACTTTATGGAGCGTTATGATTTTATGGTGGGTCTCGGTCAGTTTTCCAGTCTGGCTTCTAGTTCAGTCATGATGGTTTTTAGAGAGCTGTAGCGTGGTGTGTAGCCTAACTCGGCGGCCTTGTGAAATTGCGAGCAGTAGACCGAGCTGATGTTATTGGGGCTCTGATGTGGGGTTTGTTCCAGCTGAAATTGTAGCGCGAAACGTTGTTGCAATGCGTCCAGCAGGCTAAATTTGTCTATGGCGGCGGCGCTGTATACATCCAAGGCGCAATTGATCTGCTCTTGTTGTACGGCTAAGTCTATGAGTTGGCATAAGTCTTGAGGATGCACATAGTCGCGCAGCATATTGCCGGGCTGTACTCGCAGGACTTGTTTTTGTAACAACGCGGCTAATACGTCACTGAGGAAATATCCGTCTGTCGGATCGCTGTAGCGGCTAAAGAAAGAGAATATTCTTAGGTCTACGATACGCAATTTTCGTCGGCTGCGATGTCTGGCTTCGCTATTGAGGCGCATCAGGGCATAATAGTCGCCGGGAAGCAGATTATTGACCGCAAAGCAGCTGCGCTCTTCGCCGTTGCAAGGTCGGGTTAGACTGCTTCCGTAGACTGCGCCACTGGAAAAATTCACGTACAGAGCCTTTGGTGCGCTCTCTGCAAGTGCGTCTAAGGCAAGACGATCAAATTTTTCAGTGATATCATGCCAGAGTTGATAGTTATCTTGCAGCCGTGTCGGCGTTCCTGCGCCTATGCAGTTGATCAGAAGATCGTAGTGTAGCAGTTTCAGGCTTTCGTAATCCGATATTGTTTTGATCTCGGCTTTGACCGGGTTCAGTGCTTTTAGGTTTTTTGCCAGCAATTCCGCTCTGTGTGTAAATAGGGTGATATTGTTTTTTTCGTGTTGCGCATAGTAGTGTAATAGGCTTCTGGCTATTTGGGCATTGGCACCAAGGATAACCATGTTGAACTTTGTTTTATTCATAAATGAAAGCCGTGGTCATGATTAGGGGTTGTTCAAAAAGTAGGCAATGAACGAAATCTTATGATATGAAGTTGAGAGCTAAAGTTTTGGTGGCGCGTGGCTAGTCGCCTGCGAGTAGTGCCTTTACAAAGGCACTGTATTTTTAGTGGGATTTCTTCTCCAATTTTTGCATGATTCCTTATAGTTGCACCAGCTCATTGCCTTCAATACAAGCCAAGCGGAGAGCATAACCATATTTCTGTCGGACGGAAGCAATGATTTCCTTATTGTAGCTGCCGGCGATAATAAGCAGTGCATCCGGCATTAGCTTGGTGAGGGTTTCCGGCGCAACGATGGGCAGATTACTGCCGGGGCTATAGCGGTTTTGCTTGAAGTCAGCTGCATCTATAATGCAGGCCACCTTATCTTTTTTCCTGCTTGCTGCCAGTAGTGACAAAGCCTGATGGCTAGCACCCCATATCGGTATGGGGATTTTCTGTTGTTCGAGAAAATCGTCAAGTTGTTGCAGCAGACGCGTCTGAGCCTGTGAAAATGCGCTTGCGTCGAAGGACCGGTGCATTCTTACTTCAGCGGAAATGATATAATCGTGCCAGATGTTGCGGATACGCAGCACTTCAAAACCTAGGCTTGCCAAGGTATTTTGCAAGGTTTGTCTAGTGAAGTAGAAAAGATGGTCTATAATGAATTCGGAGACCAGGTTGCGGCGGCAGATCATTTCGAAATCAGGCACTTCAATAAGACCTACGGCGTCGTGGTCAAGGCAGCAGCGGATATTTTGCAACACTTGTCGGATATCGGGCAGATGTTCCAGCCAGCTATGCATGCTGAAGCCTTGGTAAGGTCTGTCGGACGGCAGGGTCTCGCCTATATATCCCTGTATGATTTGCAGTCCCTTACTGCGTGCCAATCGGCAATTTTCCGCAGAAAATTCCATGCCTACGGCTTGCAGGCTTTTCCAACATTGCAGATATTCTCCTTGACCACAGCCGAATTCAATAAGTTTTTTCCCTTCCAGCTGATATTTACGTCGGAAATTGGCAAATTGCCGTTGCCTAAATTTTTGCATGGTTGGGGATATGCCTGCGGCTCGGATCACTTCGCGATAATAGCTTACCGGTTCATTGTCCAATTGCACCACAGCACAGGCAGGGCATTGCTTTACTTTCAGGTCCAGCCTTTGTATCGCATCTTGCTGTTCCGGGGCGGTTGAGAAACGTTGTGCTCGTGGCGGCTGCCTTTGTAACAACAGATCAGCTTTCTCAGGTAATTCAGCCAGACAGATGCGACACTGTGAGACCATGCTCAATCCCCCTCGAGGCAATTTTGCAACTCTTCAGCGCTTAAGAAAGGATAAACATTTTCCATGCGCTCGGTGATCATTTTGCCATCACGCAGCATTTTAGAAGTCAATCGTGGCAGAGTCTCCTGTTCTGCGCAGAGCATCACTTCACAGAGCCTGGGACCATTCTCCGCCAACAGGACGGGCAGCTTGCTTTCCAAATCTTGTGTGTTGGCAATTTTCTCATAGGGCAGTCCGTAAGCTTGGCTCAGGGCTGCCAACGAGGGCAAGGTTAAGCCACTTTCCGGATGACAGGCGACGAAGTTGCCTTGAAAGCGATTTTTCTGCATCTGATAAATAGAGCCATAGCCATTGTTGTTCAAGACGAAGAGACAGATAGGCAAGCGCAGTCTGATCCAGGTTTGCATTTCCTGCAAATTGTGTTGCAATCCTCCGTCACCGATAATACCGATAATACGGCGTTTACTGCCAGTAGCCACTGACACGCCGATGGCGGCGGCCAGGCCAAAGCCCATTGAGCCTAGACCGGGGCTATTCAAGAGGCGCTGACCGTCTTTGATCTTGAAGGCTTGCAAGGTGACTTCGGCACATGCGCCGGAGCTGCCAGGCACGATTATGGCTTCCGGATCGGCATGTTTGGAAAGTTCTTCGATGAGATGATACAATGAAATCCCCGGACTGATAGGCCGGCGATATGATTCCTGAAAAACCGGATAACGTTGTTGCAGTTTTTTACAGTGTGCCAGCCAAGCTTGGCTGGCCGGGGCAGTTTTTTCGGCCAGGGTCAGCATTTCCTTTAATAAGGGTGCCAAATGCAGAGCATAACGTCCACTTAATGGCATTTCTAGCTTATTTAATTCTTTGTCATCGACATCGACAATGTACTTTTTAGCTTTTGGGGCGAAATTGTCATGTCTGAAGCCGGTTTGGCACAGGTCCAGTCTAGTGCCCAGTGCAATCAGGCAATCGGCGCTTTGCTGGATAATATTGGCGGCGCGCTGTGGTATGATGCCGGGTCTGCCGACAAAGCATGGGTGGTCTTCTGGCAGGAAATCGGCAGCTTTCCAACTGGTCAGTACCGGCATGTGCAATTTTTCTGCCAGCATTCTGAATTCCGGTATGACTTTGGCTAGGCGTATGCCATTGCCCGCATAGAACACCGGTTTGTCGGCCTGGTTTATGGCCTTCATAATTTGTTCAGCTGCTCTGCGGCAGTCTTGGGGCGCTTGCTGCGCCGGCTCATAGTCCGGCAGTTGTTCGGGGTCTATATTGGCTGCTTGCAGGTCCAAGGGCAGGTCAAGCCAGACCGGCCCAGGACGTCCACTGCGTGCCATATGCAGTGCCTTTTGCAATTCAAACTTAATTTGCTGCGGATCGGTGACGCACTTGGCATATTTGCAAACCGGGCTGACCAGGGCAACGGTATCCAGCTCTTGCACACCCATTTGGCGCACACCATGGCGATGGCGTAAATCGCTGGTTTTGACTTGTCCTGACAAGATAAGCAGGGGTGTAGAGTCTATCCATGCCGCTGCTACTCCGGTGACGGCATTACTTGCGCCTGGACCGGTGGTCAGCAGTGCGATTCCTATATCACCAGTGTATTGTGCATAGGCGTCTGCTGCTATAGCACAAGCTTGCTCATGCAGATTGACCACGTATTTGAAATGTTTATTTCGTCCCAGCGAGTCTAGCAGGTGCATACAGCCGCCACCGGGGAGCAGGAATATGTGTCTGCAATTACAATTACGCGCCAAAAAATCAAAGATATAATCAGAAAGTTTAATCATGTGTTTGTCTTGGGTCAGTTTTGCATTGCTAACGCAGTTCACCTTCCAACCAATCGCTATAGAAGGTGAGATAGGTTTTACGACTATCGGTTTTGCCTATGCGCTGATCGCTGTAGTAGGAGTCATTTTTGTAGTGTCGGGTGGAGATTTCCTCTAATATGGCGCCATTTTCGCTGCTAAAATCATGTTTCACTCCTCTTTCGACCAGAACTATATCGCCGGGTTGGCATTGTTGTTTTTTGCCATCCAAGCTCAAGCAGAGGTCGCCATATATCAAGTGAAAGCTTTCTTCTTTGCGCTGATGTGCGTGCTCCGGATTTTTCTGGCCAGGCAGCAGCATAATGATTTTCTTGCAGTATTCCCGATTTACCACAGTGATAATGCTGCAGCCGAATTGATGAAAGTGCTCTAGGCCAAAGTGATGTGAAAGTTCCAAGTCTAATTTGTTTTGGATGTGCAGTCCGCTTTTCTTAAGCAGGGCGCAGAGTTTTTTCACGATTTCCAGCACTTGAGACCTGGTATTTCGCATTTCCACATCCTCGCGCATTAGCGCTTCTTCGGCCTTGAGTTCACGTTTACTTTTGAGCAATAGATATTTTGACAGGTCGTTAGCCAGTAGTTGCCCGGGTTGATTTGGCATGGCGAAAAAGAAATCATCGTCACTCAGTATGGTGTTTGCGGGCAGGTCATGACGCAGGAAGACACCTCTTTGCAGTCCGCGCAATTCTGCGGTCTCAGCAGCAGAAATATCACGTCGTTTATCACGGCAGTTGCCGCAGAGCAGCTTAGCTTGTCTCAGCGCTTCCAGCCAAACCCTGATTTGTTGTGGGGTGGAAGAATATGCGTTAAGCGAGTGATTTTCATCTGCTACACCTACATGTCTTTCCAATACTTGTGCTCCTTTGGCCAGAGCCAGCATCCCCGGATATATAGCATCAGGGTTTTCGTGTGTAGAGAAGCCTATGGGCAGTCCGGGATATCGTTCTTGGAAGAAGTCTATTTGGTCTAGGCAGAGTTCTGCATCCTTGGTGGGGTAACGTCCCACGCAATGCATCAGACAGAACTGCTTGTCACGATGTTGCATAAAGGTGACGACGCGGTCAATATCGTCCAGGCTGGCTCCGGCGGTTGAGAGGATCATAGGTAATGGGCATTGCACCGCTTTTTCTAGCAGTGGCCAATCCGTAAAGGAGCAGCTTGCCACTTTCAGGAAATCATAGCCATGTTCCTGTATTTTCAGAACGGAGTTTTCATCGAAAGCTGTGCACACGGTCAAGAATCCCTGTGCTTGTGCTGCCTCTTTGAGAGTCAGGAAATCTTTTTCAGAGAGCCGGGTATCTTGGAAGCGCCGGATATATTTGAGTTGGCTATTTTGCTGGTGTTCGGGGTGTATAAAGCTGTCCAGGTCTCTGTATTGGAATTTGACAGCAAAGCGAAAAGGGAAATCTTTGCTTACAGCGGCCATTTTATTAATAATACGCAGGCCATGTTGTAGCTCTCCGGAGTGGTTGTTGGCCATCTCGAAAATAATTAAATCGGCAAAAGAAATGACAGACATGGTAGGCCTCTTTGTGTTAAGCCGGAGTTAAGAAGTTAGCTGTTGGTTGTCAGTGATCGGTTTTGGTGCAACAGTTTTACTGTAAAAGTATTTACGCTTACTGCGCTTTTTGCGGCATTTAACGAGAAAATCCTACTGTTCGACTGATGAAGCACGCGCAAATCTCCTTTGACGAGATTTGATCAGCCTTGACGTCTTAGTACAATTCCTTGACTTTAGTTGCCATGAAAAGCAGTTCCGCTTCGCTCATTCCCGGATAAAGCCCTGTCCACAAGGCATTGTTCATCAGAAAATCAGTGTTTGTCAGGCTTGAGGCGACACGGTAATGTTTGTTTTCCTGCAAGGTTTCGAAACAAGGTTGTCGTATCAAGTTGCCAGCGAAGAGATTGCGAGTTTGTATCCGGTTTTTTTCCAGATGTCGGGCCAGTTCATTGCGCTTGAACGGGGCTTCTTCTTGAACCATCATCAGAAAGCCGAACCAGCTCGGTTCACTTTCAGTGCCGGCAGTGCAAATCTGCAAGCCGGGTAAATCACGGAGCAGATCGGAAAGCAAGCGATAATTTTCTTGGCGTTTGGCGATGAAAGCGGGCAGTTTTTTGAGTTGAGCGCAGCCGATGGCGGCTTGCATATCAGTAGCGTGCAGATTATAGCCGAAATGACTGTAGACATATTTGTGGTCATAACCAAAGGGCAGGCTGCCGAACTGTCCTTTGAAACGCCGGCCACAGGCATTGTCCTGTCCTGAGGCACAACAACAGTCTCTACCCCAATCGCGTAGCGAAAGCGCGATCTTCTTGAGCATCGGGTTGGAGGTATATAGTGCGCCGCCTTCACCCATGGTTATGTGATGCGATGGATAAAAGCTGGAGGTGCCCAGGTCGCCCCAAGTACCGGTGAGTTGTCCGGCATACTTTGCCCCCAGAGCATCGCAGTTGTCTTCAATGAGCCAGAGACCGTGTTTGTCGCAAAACTGCTTGACTGCACGGACATTGAAGGGATTGCCCAAGGTGTGAGCCAACATGACTGCCTTGCTTTTGGGCGAAACAGCCTGCTTAAGCAAGTGTACATCGACGTTGGCGCTGTCGGTCTCCACGTCAATAAAGACTGGGAGTGCACCATATTGCAGGATGGGTGCCACAGTGGTGGGGAAGGCTGCGGCCACGGTGATGACCTCATCCCCACGCTTAATGCGCCGTTCTCCAAGCAGTGGTGAGGTCAGGGTCATGAACGCCAGCAGATTCGCTGAGGAGCCGGAGTTGACCAGCAATGCATGTTCCAGCCCCATGAAATCGGCGAGCTGCTGCTCGAATCTTTGGGTGTATGGCCCGGCGCTAAGCCAGAAGTCCAGCATGGCTTCACTCAACATGCACATTTCCTCGGCGTCAAAGACGCGCCCGGCATAGTTGACTTTAGATATACCGGGTTGAAATTCGGGCAGTTGGGCGTGTTCCAGCTCATAATACCGGCGCACCTTATCCAAGATATCCTGACGCAATTTTTTTTCACTTACAGCGTCCATGCCAACCCCTTTTGTTTGGCTTGCCGGCAGTATTCTTGCAGATCATCCGCCGTACTCAGCTCTCCTTTTTCGTAGTAGTGTCTATACCAGTTGGCACAGCGTGCGAAAGTTTGCTCCGCATCCCATACCGGGTGCCATTGCAGCAGCAACCTGGCCTTGCTGCTATCCAAACGCAGAATGTGTGCTTCGTGTGGTGCGTCCGGTTCAGGCTGGCAGGTAAAATTAATCTTGGGCCAGTGTTTTTGCAGGCTTTCAGCCATTTTCAATACAGAGATCGGCTGATTGTCATCTGGCCCGAAGTTCCAGGCTTGAGCTACTGTGCCGTCCCCCTCCAGCATTTTTTGCCCCAGCAGCAGGTATGCGCTCAAAGCCTCGAGCACATGCTGCCAAGGTCGCAGCGCTTTTGGCGAACGCAGGTTGACGCTTTCGTTTCCAATGGCGCTTCCTATCAGGCTCGGAACTATGCGGTCTTCTGCCCAATCTCCGCCTCCTATGACATTACCGGCGCGGGCGCTGGCCAGCAATGGCGGCTTTTGCATGGTGCCCGGGTTGAAGAAACTGTCGCGCCAGCAGTTGACCAGCAGCTCGGTGCAGGCTTTTGAGGTGCTGTAGGGGTCGTGGCCGCCAAGCGCTTCATTTTCCCTATAACCCCAAGGCCATTCTTGGTTTTGGTAGCATTTGTCGCTGCTTACGATTACAAGACCTTTCAGGGCAGGGCAGGCTCTAGCAGCTTGCAGCAGATTGGCGCTGCCCATCACATTGCTTTGCAGGGTTAAGAGCGGTTCGCGATAAGAACGGCGCACCAGCGATTGAGCTGCCAAATGAAAGACCAGCTCCGGTTGGAATGAGCACATCAGGTCTTGTACAGTCTGGAAATCGGCCAGGTCAATATGAGCTCCGGGCATGTTCGGTATAAGCAACTCGAAGTGATTTGGCCGGGTTGATATGGGCAGTGAGAGTCCATAAATATCGGCACCCAGTTCTTGCAGCCAATAACTCAGCCAAGAACCCTTAAAGCCATTATGACCCGTTATCAGTATGCGACGTCCTGCGTAGAGCCCTTTAAACATGCGAAATGCCCATGAAATTACGTTTGGTGAACTATGCTTGCACATACTTTAATCTAAAAGAGTGCTTTTGCCAGCAAAGCAGCGATTTGATGGTGCAAGACGGATATGGAAGGCGGAGCGGACTTTGTTTTGCATTTGTTGTATCTTTTAGTCAACCTCGGTGTCTAAAAAGCTAATAAGTTGTCGGATTAAGCCCTGTTAGCAAAGAAAAAACATTTTTCGGGTTGCAAATTGTCAGTTTAAAATTATACTAATCTATTCTACCGACTAAACTAGCCATGGATTTCACTTTTTCTGAATAGGACTCTGCTTGTGAAGGCTTTTTCCGCAATTATGATCCAGACCGTGCGCTCTGCCACGCGTTCGAGGGTTTTTCACGTATTGTTCACATTGATCATCCTTGCGGTCTTTCTGTTGCCCATGACGGTGTCTGGCGACGGCACGGCTCAAGGACTGGTACAGATATCGCTAACTTATTCGCTCAATGTGGTTGTTGCTTTAATTTCCACAACCACTTTATGGCTTGCCTGCTCGTTATTATCCCGCGAGATTGAGGCCTATAACATGCATATGGTTCTGAGCAAGCCCTGTCCGCGCTGGCTGGTCTGGCTGGGCAAATGGGCTGGTGTTTTCGTCATGCATCTGTTCATTCTGATTGTTTCCGCCCTGATCATTTATGCTTTAATCATTTGGCGTGTGAACCGCGGTAATTTTTCTGAACAGGAGCGTCAGCGTCTGGAAATGGAGACTTTGGTGGGGCGGCGCAGATTCCATCCTGAGCCGATAAGGTTAGCCCAGAGTGTGGAGGCCGAATATCAGCGGCGTATCAGCAGCGGTGTGGTGGATCAGCAGCATGATCCGCAGGCCGTGAAAAACGAAATTATGCGCAGCCTGATAGCACAGGAGGGTGAAGTAAAGCCGGGCGAGCAAAAAACTTGGCTCTTCAAAAATGTGAAGACTAAAAGCGACGACGATATACTTTATCTGCGCTACCGCATGTATTCCGGTGACAGTTCTGACACCAACCAGTTGCTTATCCCCTGTCTTTGGGGCTTCCTTTTGCCGGATCAGATTGGTCAGACCAGCGAACCTTTTGCAATGATCAACCAAAAAGTCGCCGGTGGCAGTTTTCAAGAATTCCCGGTGCCTGCGGCCAGGGTGGTGGACAAGGAAAGGCAAAACCAGGTACTGGTACGCTTTATCAATTTACCAGCCGAGTTCTGGGGTGAGGGGCAAGCTGCTTCTGCCATCTTCCAGGCCAAGGATCGCCCCGTCATCTTGTGCAAGGTCACTGGATTTTTCAATAATTACATGCGTTCCTTAGTACTGGCTGCTTTCCAGATTGCCTTTTTAGCAGCTTTGGGGTGTACAGTAGGGGCTGCTTTCTCCACGCCGGTGGCTGCATTTACAGCTATCTCGTACTTAGTTATCGGCCTTAGTGTGCAGGCAGCGGTCTCAGCTCCGTTGCAGAATGAGGATGGCAGCTATCAATACAAGGGACTGACTGAAAAAGCAGTGCATCGCTTCGCCCAGTTTGTCAGTGTGGTGGTCGTCTCTGTGGACGATTTGGATGCGACTTCAGACCTGATCAAGGGTAACTTAGTCGAATATCGGCGTTTAGGTGCTGCCTTTTTCAATCTGATCCTGATTCGCAGCGGCCTGATTTCGGCTTTGGGCATTTGGATTTTGACGCGTCGCGAATTAGGCACGGTTATTAAGCGTTAAACGGAGCTACAGTAATGAGACAAAACAAGCTCAATCTGATTTATATACTCCTGGCGATCGTACTATCGCTGTCATTGCTCTCCTTTTTACAGGGCAGGATGAATGCCATACGTGTGGAGCACCATCTTACAGATGTAGACCCGCTGGAAAACGCGCCGCCGCTGGTAGCTTTCACCAGCGTGGCTCTGGGGGGCTTCCGCGGTTTGGTTGGCGACTGGTTGTGGCTGCGTTCCAGCAAGATGCAGGACGAGGGCAAGTATTTCGAGATGGTGCAGCTGGCGAAATGGATTGTCAAGCTGCAACCACGTTTCACTGGTTCACATGCCTTCCTGGCATGGAATATGGCCTACAATGTCTCGGTGACATTCACTAGTTTTGAAGATCGTTGGCGCTGGGTGAAAAGAGGTATAGAACTGATCCGCGACGAGGCCTTGGAGTTTAATCCAGGCGATCCAGAATTATTTCGACAATTGGGCTGGATATATCAGCACAAGATGGGCAAGGATCTGGATGACGCCAACCGATACTACAAAACTGAATTTGCTAAAGAGATGATCAGGCTTTTTGGCGATTACTACGGACAGTGGGAAAAATTGCAGAAGGCGCCGTTGGAAGAGAGCAAGCTGCGGGCTGTTCTTGAAAATAAGCCGGACTTTTGGAATTTGTTAGCCGCGCATGGCTATAAAAATTTTCAGGAGTTTGAGCAAGAGTTCCGCACATTGGCCGTTATTCCGGAAAAAATTGCTGCTGATCTAGAGAAGCTGGGCATCAAGGAGGCGGTGGAGCTATGCTTGCGTCGTCGCTGGATGACTAAGAAGTACCGGCTTGAACCGAGCTGGCTCATGTTGCTTAATCAGCGCTACGGCAACTTGGAATGGCGATTGCCGGAGGCGCATGCTATCTATTGGGCTGAACGCGGCAAGGAAAAATGGTACTTGGAGACCGATACGTTCAAGCGACTGAGCTGTGACCGCATGATTTTTCAATCGCTCAACGCTGCCTTTCAAATGGGCAGGCTGGTATATCTCAAAGACATCGAGCACTTGGAGATGACACCGAATATTAGTATCGTCGACGCCGTTAATAAAAGTTATACCGATGCTATGAAATTCTATGAGCAAAGCAGTGTTAAAGGCGGCTATACTAACTTTCTAGTGGATGCCATAGTCACGCTTTACAAATTCGGCGAGAAAACCAAAGCCGCAGAGTATATACAGATGGCTCGTAAAATCAATCCGGAACGCTTTAAGGCGAATCTGGATGATTTTGTCCTCGAGGAATTAGCCGAGGATATGCAGGCGGCTTCTTACCAGCAGGCTCAGGGAACGGTGCAAAGCTATCTAATGCAGGCATATTATCAGCTTGCCATAGATGAGCATGAGACGGCAGAGAGCTATGTGATCATCGCAAAGCAGCTTTACGATCATTATCAGAAATTTGTCGAGGGTACTGAAAGACGACGCGGTTTGCCTCCTTGGGAACAGATGAAAAGAACCAGCTTGGCCACTACCAAGTCGATTTTTCCGCCGGTTCTGGCGCAGAGGCTAGAGGAAATACTGCCACGTTCGGACGAAAAATTCATTCCTGTGGCCGGTGAGATCGAGGCTCCGACTGTGCATTAGGATTCGAGCCTTTTCTTGAGGACATTTTTATTTTTTTGGAGTTCAGATCAATGAGTTTTCTACCAAAGCTACTTCATGATGGTGGCCCATTGGTATATGTAATACTAGCCTTTGGTGCCTTGGCTTTCCTGCTATTTTTGGAGCGTTCGCTATATTTTCTGCGTGCCAAGGTGGACACACAGGAGCTTTTCCATGGTCTGATGAATCATTTGCGTAACAATAACTTGAAAGAGGCCATAGCCAATTGCGATAACAAGACCGGCATGGTGGGCGAAGTGTTTCGCAGCGCTATTGTGCGCTGGGAGGATGGGCCGGAGGCTATACATAAGTCGGCTGAGGAGAGCATACGCCTGAATATACCCAAGCTGGAAAACAATATGAAGTTACTGGCCAGTATCAGCAATATTGCACCAGTAATAGGGCTGTTGGGAACCCTGTTTTGGATGATTAAGATATTCGAGAAGCTGGGGCATCCTGGTGGGCAGTTCGTTGCGACTGTGGCACTGGCCGGCGAAATGAAGGGAGCGCTGGTATGTACTGCTGCCGGCCTGATCGTTGCCTTGGCTGCACAACTCTTTTATTTTTTGCTGCTCGAGCAAATCGACCGTATAGTCTTGGAGATGAACAAGGCAGCTTCAGAAATATGTTACTTTTTATGTAGCAATCCGGCTAGAAAAGATGAAGCGGGAGAAAAACAAGCTGAATAGGATACATTTTATCGGAATATGCAGACGCAAACGCACAGCCTGAAGAAAAGTCCCGAGATTTTTCCTAGTTTGGTGGGGCTGATCAGCCTTTTTTTCATCCTTATTCTAATGGTGATGATCAGCAATAGCGTAGTGTTCTGGACCGGTACTGCGGTGGAGACCAGTCTTGCGCTGCCGGTCATGCATTCAGCCAAGTTAAATACGGCAGATAAAATGATCGTTACTATCACGCGTTCCGGCAAGATTTTTTTCAATGACTTGAGTTTGGACTGGCATGGGCTGGAACGCGAGCTGGGCAATCATGTTCATGACAGTCTGGGCGCTCAAGCCAAGCGCGAAGGAAGCACGATTGAACAGTCCGAGCAAAATCCACCCATGGTTATTGTACGTGCTGATCGCAATAACAGCTATGAGACCATTGCCAAGGTGATGGACTTGGCGCGTTCGCTGGGGATCAATGTATATCTTGCTGCCGAACCGCCCGGTAACAATAGTCAGGGCAGCTATGTGCCGGATGCCGCGAACCGATGAGGAGCAAGCTTGTTTAATGTGCTGACATTGCTGGAAAATGAAAGGTGGCGGCATGTTCTTGCGGTCCTGATCTTGATATTGCTGCATTTGCCTCTTGCTCTATTGAAAGTAGACAGCGTAAAAAAAACGGTTGCGGAACTCGATATGCATTTGCCTGAGGTGGTGAGTTTGCCACATGGCGACAGTGTGGGTTTGCCGCAGTTTATAAATGATCTCTATGATTGGAGCGAGATTGCCGATCCGGCCAGGATGTTGCAGGTTGACATGGAAAGTGGCTTTTCGCGTTATGCCAATCCAACTATAAGCTATGTGCAGCCGACATTGCCGCAGTGGAGTGTGCCGGAGTTTCATTTGACGCCATCCGAGGTTCAGGAGAGTCAGCTGCCGGTGAAATCGGTCAGCCTTGCCGAAATGCTGCAAGCTAATTGGCAGGAAAGCAACGAGTTCTTCCTGCCGCCATTACCCCGAGAAGAAATTCCAAAAGGCGGTTTCTGGCGTCTTGCAGGACGTCGCGGCGTTATTCAAAACATAGAGATG
This sequence comes from Oligosphaeraceae bacterium, assembly GCA_012799725.1. GTDB lineage: Bacteria > Verrucomicrobiota > Lentisphaeria > Oligosphaerales > Oligosphaeraceae > JAAZIY01. The sequence goes on from JAAZKR010000009.1 coordinate 17,372, forward strand.
CCGGCGGAATATGAAGCGCTGTTGCAAGATCCTGAGGAGCTGGCCAAATTGAATGACAGCAGTCTGCTTGAGCTTAGCCGACTGCCCGGCGTAGGGCTATTTCGTGTGCGACTCAGGCGCAGTTCTGGAAACAGCAAACTGGATCAGATTGCTGCACAGGCATTGCGCTTGCATCTGTTTAAAAAACAGGCTCAGGCACGGGCGGAATCTATGTCCGACTTTGAAATGCGCCGCAGCTTGATACTGGAAGTAGATTGGAGACCTGCCCCGGTGACGCCATGAATCAACAGCAAAGAATCTTTTTATCTTCTGCACTGGCGTTAGAATGCCCATAATTTTTCCGCAGATTGCACAGATTACCGCCATGGTCGCGCCAATTATGACGCTTGTCTGTTCATTCCTCCTTAAAGAATCTGCATCTATCTACGTAATCTGCGGATTTCGGAGACAGAAAACAGAAAAACATCTTTGGCATATTAGGCACGACTCGAAGACATAATTCTTTGTTGTTGACCATGAATATTAATTTGCACATAGAAGAATGCCTGTTGCTTTACACCATCGTGTTGCTGGCTTTTGTCGCCGCCAGCTATATTTTGTTTAGACTGAGACGCAAAGCCGACAATTGGGAGCCATCCAGGGCCAGGCTGATGTCCTGTCGCAAGTGTGAAAAGGTTTTTCTCATGAAGCGTCAACAAATAGACCGTCGCTGCCCTGCCTGCGGTGAGATTTCGCATGAATTTCGTCCGCCGCATTCGGTGTTATTCACCAAGCTGAGATAAGCAAATACCGACTGGGTTTGCCGCTGACTGCTGACTGCCGAGCAGCAAGCACGGCCAGCAACAAATAACAATGGGCAAATGGTAAAATGCTTTGGCCTGAAGTTAGTAATCGTTCATCATAGAACTTCGTACATTAACTATTTATTATTCAACCGCATGTCAACTTGGTTTAGCTACGCACTGTTGTTTTTATTGCTGGCTGCTTCTTCCGGTTTTGCCCAGGCATTAGACCTAGCCAAGGCGGCGGCAACCTGCATTCCCAGCGCAGCGGCATCTGCGGCCAATTTGCGCAGCTTTTCCGCTAATCAAGCTGCCCTTGAGCTCGAGGCGCGTTTTTCTTTGCAGGGGAACAATCGTGCCTGCTGGGATTTTCCGCTGCAGGCCGACCTTTCACAAATGTCGGCTTTACGTTTGCGTTATCGCAGTTTTAATACACCCGTAGTCAGCCAGTTCAATGTCTACTTGCGTATGGGCGGCAATTGGTATGCTGCAAGCTTTGCGCCGGAAGGCAATGGTGCTTGGGAAGAGTGCATCATTCCCAAAACCAGTTTTTTACCGGAGAGTGGCAGCAATTCTTGGCGTCAGGCTAATATGCTGCGTATTGCAGCTTGGCGCGGCGGTACCGGCGAGCTGCTGCTGCAATTTGTTGCACTCGAGCTACTCGCGCCCAATTGCAGTATTGCTTTATTGCGCAGCGGCGGCAATAGTGAGCAACAAAAAGAGGCCTACAAATACGCCAGGCATCTAGGTGACAACCTTTTTCAGGGTGGACTCTATCCTGCGGTTCTGGAGGGGGATGATTGTAGCGCCAGCTTGTTATATCCTTATCAGCTTGTATTGCTCCCATTTGCCGAAGCAGCTTCGCCAGCACAATTGTCGGCGATCAATTTATATATACAAAATCGCGGCAAAGTCGGTGTTTTCCACGCTTTGCCACCACTGTTAGCGGCGCGTCTACAATTTCCAGCAGGGCGTTTTACGCTAGCTAAGTCTCTGCCTGCGCCTTTGGCGATGGTGGAGCCGGTGGCACAGCGCTTAACTGGCTCTAAGTCCTTCCGACAACAATCCGGTGCGTTTATTGCTTTGGCACCCTCTGAGGTTTACAGTGTCAATGCCTGGTGGGTGGATAGCAAGGGCAAGAACAGCGGTTATCCGGCCATCATTGAAAACCGCTCCGGATTCTGGATGACGCATGTATTTTTGAATCAGGATTCTGAACCGGCTTTTTTAACTTTACTATCTCAGATGCAACGTTTTTTGCCCGGCCTGGAGCAAGCTGCCGCTGCTGCAAGCCTGAATCGTGCACGCTTTGCGGTGGCTAATGCTGGCGAGAACAAGCGTCGCCAAGCGGCAGCGGAGTTGGCCAGGGCCAATCAGGCCTTTCAAAATCGTCAATACGAGCAAAGCAGGCTGTATGCCATCAATAGCTTAAATCAGCTGCGAAATGCAGGGATTATGCAGATGCCTGCCAGACCCAACGAGTTCAGGGCAATGTGGTGCAGAAGTCCTTTGGGACTGCCGGGGCACAATTGGGATGAAAGTATCAGCTTGTTGAAAAAGGCTTCTTTCAGTGCAATTTTTCCCAATATGTCACATGCTTTTGCATCAACACATGCTAATGCCAGGCAGATAGAGGAATGCCTGCAAGCTTGCAGGCGACACGGTCTTGCCATGCATCTATGGCTGAGCTGCCTGGGTGCGCAGGATTTCTCGGAAGTCGAACTGCGCCGATTGGCTGCACAGGGGCGCTTGCAGTGCAAAGCCAATGGAGCAGTGCTGCCTTGGTTATGTCCAAATCAAAGCCGCAACCGCAAACAAATAATCGAAAGCGCTGCCGAATTGTGTAGACGTTATGCTCTGGACGGGTTGCATTTGGACCTGATACGCTATCCGGGCAGTCAGGCATGCTTCTGTGATGCTTGCAGGGAGGCCTTTGCCGCTTATCTACAAAAACCGATCCCATCTTGGCCGGACACTGCACAATATCAGGCACGGCAGGAATGGGAGGAGTTTCGTCGGCTCAGCATTAGTAACTTGGTCAAGGACATACGTTTGGCGGCAAAGGCGCAGCGTCCGCAAATCCTTTTGTCTGCTGCGGTTTACACGGACTGGCAGAGTGCCAGAAGCACGGTAGGTCAGGATTGGGTTAACTGGCAAAGAGGGCGTCTGCTGGACTTTGTCTGTCCCATGAACTATCGTGCCAGTGCGACTCTTTTCGCCAATGATTTGCGGCGTCAAAAACAGCAACTCGGCGGTTTGGAAGCGGTGTTGCCGGGCATAGGAGTGAGCAGCGAGAACATGTCAGCACAGGAGTTAATCCGGCAGGTTCAGGCCTGTAGACAAGCCGGAGCAGTTGGCTTTATACTCTTTGAATATACGCCACGATTAGCTTTTGATTTGCTGCCGCAATTGCAATAGGCCGGTTTTTCCCTGTCTTCTTGTGTTCCGCTGCTATGAGTCGGCGACTATTCCCAGATAAATTTGCTATCTGTCAGTTTTCTGATAGCCAATTCCGGGGTATGCAAGAATATGGGCAGCAGGCGTTCGCGCATTTTGGCGGCATCTACCAGCCTGGAAATACTTTTGCCCAGCACGCCATATTTCAGGGCTCCGGCCTTTTCGACTACTTGTTCCATGTCCACATAATTATCTTTTTTGGGGGCATGCCAGTGATGTTCCAGTTCATGCCATTGGTTGTTGTAGTCGCAAACATATAGGGTGCTGCTTTCTTCTGTGTGCAGGCCTGGCACTCTGGCTTCGATCTCCAAGGCATGCATGCAGGTATTGGCGGTGAAATTTGTGGCCATGAAGAGGATATGGCCGCCGTTACGCATGAGCTTGCCGTAGGGGCTGTCCGCTGACCAAGGGGTACGCGCCTGCAAATGCCCTTCACAGAAGAATTTCGCTTTGGCACCGAGCGCCGCAATGGAATGTACCGGGTGCAGACTGCGCAAAGCTCCGGGACGTTTGCGGAATACATTTGAGAGCGCACCCACTGTGCCGGGGGTATGTTCCACATGAAAGACCGGCTGCTCGCGGTTGACATTGCCGGAGACAGTTGACATCATCAAGGTGCCTTCCGGGCCGAGTATTTCCAACAGACCATCGATAACGCTGTCTGCGCCACCTTCTATTGGTCCCAGCTTACGCAGTGAAGAGTGTACCAGCAGCTGCATGCCGGGTTTGACTCCCAGCAGCTCCAGTTGTCTGATAAATAAAGCTTTGTCTAACAATGTTATTTTTTCCTTTTGTGTGTATCCATGATGCGGCGTATTTCGCGCACCGCTTCTTCTTCCAGGTACTCAACAGCATCCATGCCTTTCTGCAAATGATCGTCCGCAGCTGCTTCCATGTCGGGGCGATATTTCATGCCGGAGGCTCTGCATCTGTAGCCGTTGACGATATGGTATTCTTGGAATGGCGTATTATTCAGGAAATCAGGCAGATTTTCTGTTTTGAATGCGGAGCCGAGGGCAATGACCATCTTAATTCTGCCGGCGGCCAGTTCAAACAGGTCAGGCAGCATTTTACGATCCCAAGTGCCGCTCTGCGCCAATCCGCCGCAGAGCACATATTCTACTCCTAGGTCTATGGCTTGTCGCATGGTTTCGAAAGGATCACGCACAGCGTCAAAAGCGCGATGCAATGTAACCAGCTTACCCTCGTTATGCTTGATCAGCTCGCGCATGCGTGGCAGATCAAGTTCGCCCTCGGGAGTTAAAATGCCGAACATAAGACCATCTATGCCTTGTTGTAGCAGCAGCTCTTGGTCATGGCGCATCGTGGTGAATTCTGTTTTGCTGTAAAGCATATCACCGGCTCTGGGTCTGAGCATGGCAAAAAGCCCTATGTTTATGGCTGCTTTTTTGCGTGCCTCAACGCAGGCCTTGACCAAACCAGCGCTGGGAGTCAAAGCACCTTCATTGGGGCTGACGTAGAGTTCTACGCGGTCGGCACCACCTCGATGAGCTGCGAAAACATCCTCGATGCTGCGTGCGCCGACCTCAAGCTGATAAGACATTATGAATGATTCCCTACATTAAGTTTAATTCATTTGCCGACTAAAATTGTGGCGGCATACTCTTTGCAATGCATGCAGTGCAAACTATAATATATACTGTCCGGAAAGGATTTAAGCTGAGACAACCCTGAGAAGTCACGCTGTTGATGCTTGCGAACGAAGCTCAGGCTTCACGGGGCGGGGCAGGGATATATTCGTATGAAATAGACATTTACTGGAGTAAACCATGCGGGTAATGCACAGCTCTGACTGGCACTTGGGACGACGTCTGTACGGACAGTCGCGTGACGATGAGTTTGAGGCGTTTTTAACCTGGCTGTTGGAGGAAATCCAGCGTCAGGCTGTGGATGTATTGCTATTGGCCGGCGATATCTTCGATATCAATGTGCCCAGCAACCGAGCGCAACAGCTATACTATCAATTTCTGCGCCGAATAGGGCAGACCCAATGTCGGCATGTGGTTGTTATTGCCGGCAATCATGATTCGCCCAGTTTTCTGGATGCGCCACAAGAACTGCTCAAGGCATTAAATATCCATGTGGTCGGCAGCAAAAGAGACGATATTGCCGATGAACTTGTCTGCATTTATGATGATGCCGGGCAGCTGGAGTTACTGGTTGCGGCCGTGCCTTATTTGCGCGACCGCGATGTGCGCAGCAGCTCTGCCGGTGAAAGTTACAGCGAAGCGGCAGAAAAGCTCAAGGATGGGGTCGCACAGCACTATCAGGAGATTGCCGCTCTGGCCGCCCTTAAACGGCAAGAATCCGGTCGTCAAGTGCCGATCATAGGCATGGGGCATCTTTTTACGGAAGGCGGGTTGACGGTAGAGGGTGACGGCGTGCGCGAGCTTCACGTCGGCACTTTGGCGCAGATCGAGTCGAGGCTTATCAGCCAAGGCTTTGACTATTTGGCGCTGGGGCATCTGCATGTGCCGCAAATCGTTGCCGGTAACGAGATGATCGCTTATTGCGGCTCACCTCTGGCCATGGGCTTTAATGAGGCCGGACAACAAAAAAGCTTGCGCATCATTGAATTCCAGGAAAATGCAAAACCTGGCATTGAAGTACTGCCCATTCCGGTATGGCAGAAGCTGGAACCTGTACAGGGTGACTGGCCAGCAATTGCCGAAAAATTGCTTGAACTTAAAAATGCGGATGTGGATGCCTGGCTGGAAATTGTTTATGAAAGTGATGAGCTTTGCGTTGATTTGCGCGAAAAAGTCCATGCATTGCTTGAAGGCACTCGGCTATTGCCTTTGCGCATCATAAATAAGCAAGTCACTGATACAATCTTGCAGGCGGAAGCCGAAATCGATTGCCTGCAAGATATGGATCATGAGCAGGTTTTTCAGCGACGGCTTGAAATCGAGCAACTGCCGGCAGAGCAGCAGGAGCAACTTTTTATGCTGTATCAAAACCTGCTGAGGGACCTGCTGGAAGAAGATCAGAATAAATGAGCAACTGATGATAAGACGAGGAGTTTGGGGCAATCTCCAGGCTTGAAATATCATGAAAATAGAAAAAATTTCTTTGAGCAATCTTAATTCGCTTTATGGTAACTGGGAGATAGACCTGACTCATCCCGACTACGAAGCCAGTGGTATTTTTGCTATTGTCGGTTCTACCGGAGCTGGGAAAAGCAGCATATTGGATGCCATCTGCCTGGCCTTGTATGGGCAAACTCCGCGTTTGGGCAAGATCACCCAAAGCAGCAATGAGATCATGAGCCGGCATTGTGGTTATTGCCGGGCGGAAGTGCATTTTATGGCTGAAGGCAAGCGCTATCGGGCTACCTGGATGCAACAACGCGCGCGTAAAAAAACCGACGGGCCATTACAGGCGGCAAACCATATCCTGGCAGAGGCCGACAGCAACCGTATAATCAAAGACAAAGTCTCGGAGGTTCCCGCTGAAATAGAACAGATAAGCGGCATGGACTTCAAGCGTTTTACGCGTTCCATGCTTCTGGCGCAAGGTGATTTCGCCGCTTTCTTGCTGGCTAACGACAATGAGCGTGCTGAAATACTGGAAAAAATCACCGGCACTGATCTCTACCGCAAGGTTTCCATAGCGGCATTCAAGCGCCATAGTGATGAAAAGAATAACCTGGAGCTGCTTGAGGCGGAAATAAAAGGCATAAAGCTGCTTGAGCAGGAAGAAAAACATCTGCTGCAACAAGAGCTTGACGGCTTGAACAAGGAATTGGGCGGTATCGAGGCCGAACTGAAGACGACACAGGCTTCTTGCGATTGGTATATAATGCGCAAGAAGCTGGAGACGGAACAACGGCAAATAAGCGCTGGCTTGCAGGAATTACAACAGGACTTGCAGGGATTCGTGTCCTCACAGCTGAAGTTGGAGGCAGCGCAGCGGGCAGCCGATCTGGCTGCCGACTATGCAGACCTGCAAAATCTACGCCGACAAAAAACTGAGAATGCAAAAGAATGGCAGGCATGCCAGGAGTCTTTACCGAAATTGCAAGAAGGATTGACAAAAGTCAACACTGAAAAGATACGAGTTGAACAAGGCATGGAAGAGCTAAAAAAACAGTCTGAGAATTTGCGGCCAGTGTTGCGTGCTGTGCAAAAGCTCGATAACCAGATACAGTTAGAGCAAAGGCAAGTTGACGCGGAGGCAAAAAAAACAAAGCAGGTTGAACTGGACTTGCAAGCTGAAATAAAGAACAAAAATGGCTTGAAGCTGGATAAAGAAAAGCTGGAGAGCAAGCAGCAAAGCAATACGCAGGCCTTATTGGATACTCAGGCAGACCAGGCTTTGGAAAATGGCGGCTTGGAACGTATAGCTGAGCTGTTTGCCAACCTGCAAAAGAATGAAAGCAGGTTAAAACAGGCTGAGACTGCCTCGCGCAGTGCCGCGCAGGAACATGAAAAAGCCACAAAAGCGCTGAGTGACGTAGAGAAGATGCAAGAGGCCGATAATAAAAAGGCTGCCCAGCATCAAGAGGAGTTAAAGCAGGTTGAAGCTGAAGTTTCCAAGTTGCTGGCAGATACTCCGCTTGCTGCTCACAAAACCGAACTGGAACATCTGCGCGAAAAAGCCGAGTTGCAGCGTTTGTTGCTCAGCATGGAGGAACAGCGTTCGAAGCTGGTAGACGGCGAGCCTTGTCCACTCTGCGGCGCAATAGAACACCCCTATGCACGTGGAAATATGCCCGCGTTAGACGAAATCGAAGAGCAATTGCAAGTTAAAAGAAAGTTGATCGCAGACATTGAACGCAGCCAGGAAAAACAAGAGGAAATAAGAAAAAAGCATGATGCGGTGGCAACCAGCGTGCAGAAAACTCAACAGAAGGTGCATGAGGCCAAGTTATTGTGCAGTAAAACAGAAAATGCCTTGGAAAATGCTAAAAAAGATGCGGCAAGTGGGCAGGAGGCCTGTGGCGAGGCGAAAAAAAATATCGTCCACGCTCTTCTGCCTTTGGGAATAGGCGACAAGATAAACCTGCAAGCTGATGAGCTGCTGAAACAGCTGGGCAAACGTCTGGAAAACCGCCGACAATTGCTTAAAGATCAAGAGGACCTGGGAAAAAAGATCAACGAGCAGGCTGGGAAGATAGAGACCAGCGAAAAACTCAGTCAGGTAAAAGACAAGGCTTTGCAAGAGGCTAAATCAGCACTAAAAGAACGGGAAACAGAGCTGCAACAGTTGAAAAAAGAAAGAGCAGATATGTTTGGCAGCAAAGACCCAGGCAAGGAAGAGCAGAAGCTGCTTGATGAAACCCGTGAAAAAGAAAAATCGCAAAAAAAACTGGAACAAGACCTGAAGAAAATAGAGGATAAAAAACTTGTCTGTGAAGAAAAAATCAAACAGCTGCATTTGAAGAGTGAAGACATTGAGGCTAAGCTGGCTCAGGCTATACCCGCCTTTAACAGCGCTTTGCAGGATAAGGGCTTTGCCGATGAAGATCAATTTGTCCAAAGCATTTTGCCACAGGAAGAAAGAGAGCGCTTGAACAATGCGGCAGAGGCGTTGAAAGTCCGCAAGATTACTTTGCAGAATAGGAAGCAAAGCAACGAAGACAGCTTAACTGAGCATATGTCAACTCCGCCTGCGGATCAGGATGAGCCTGCTGCAATTGCCCGGCTTGCAGAAGTCAAGGAAAAGCAGAGTAAGATTAATCAGCGTTTGGGCGGCATAAAAGAACGCCTGGAGCAAGATCAAATTGCACAGAGTGGCGTGCAGGACAAGCACAAATTAAGGGATCGTCAATATGCAATCGTACAGGACTGGCAGATGCTTTCCGAACTGATCGGTTCTGCTGATGGCAAAAAATATACGCGTTTTGCCCAAGGACTCACCTTTGATGTGCTCATCAGGCAGGCTAATCAAAAGTTGCGCTTGCTGAACAACCGCTATCTTTTGAAGCGGGTGCCGGGACAGCTTGCTCTTGATGTCATAGATACCTATCAGGCCGGAGAGCTGCGCACCACCAAAAATCTCTCCGGAGGCGAAAGCTTTATCGTCAGTCTGGCATTGGCACTGGGATTGGCCGAAATGGTCAGCGAAAAAGTGCAAGTGGATTCCTTGTTTTTGGACGAAGGCTTTGGTACTTTGGACGAGGAGGCCCTCGAGACGGCGCTTAGCACCTTGTCGGCTTTACGACAGGATAATAAGCTTATCGGGGTCATATCTCATGTGCAGGGCATAAAAGACAGCATAAGCTGCCAAATACAAGTGATCAAACAAGCCGGCGGCCGCAGCATTCTGAAAGGCCCCGGCTGTCAGCAAGGCAGTGATAATAAAGACTAGCCGGGTTTTCAGATAAGAAGGCAGATGAGGCTTCGATTCACAATTTTTCTTGCAGATTGCATAGATAAATGCAGATTAGGGGGCATAAAACTTAAGAATATGATTCTTTGTTGTTGCCTATTGCCGTACAACCTGCTTTTTCAATCAGTAAATGGATTGTTTTTAGCGTAAAGCGCATTAGATTATGTCTTCGGCTGCCCGGGTGGTGGAATGGCAGACACTGGAGACTTAAAATCTCCTGACCGGAAGGTCGTGCGGGTTCGAGTCCCGCCTCGGGCACCATGCATATTTTATTGAGCGGCCAGCAAACCTCGGCAATTTGATATGCAGCCGGGTTGGGCGTGCCGGTTCATTGCCTAAGTTCTGCATGATTGCCGAATAACATGCCGTATCGATGCCTGTTATCCATTGAAAAGGAATTTCAAGATGTCAGATGATTTGCGTATTGGCGTAATTGGTTGTAGTGGTCGTGGTAAACTTGCCTATCATGCCCATAAGCCGGGGAAAGGCTCCCGTCTTGTTGCCGGTTGTGACATTTTACAGACAGCATTGGATGAATTCCGCGAGAACCACGGCGAAGATGTGTTCTTATGCAAAGATTATCGTGAGCTTATCGCAAGAGACGACATTGATGCGGTGTTTGTCACTACTCCTGACTATTGGCATGAGGAGCACGCTCTGGCGTCCCTGAATGCTGGCAAGCACGTCTATTTGGAAAAGCCCATGGCCATTACAGTTGAGGGTTGTGACCGTATCATGAGTTTGGCTCGCGAAAAGGGCTTGAAGCTCTATGTTGGTCATAATATGCGCCATATGTCTTTCGTGCAAAAGATGAAAGAGCTTATTGACAGTGGACGCATCGGTGAGGTGAAGGCAGGTTGGTGCCGTCACTTTGTCGCTTACGGCGGCGATGCCTACTTCAAAGATTGGCATGCCGAACGCAGCAAAGGCACCAGCTTGCTGCTGCAAAAAGGTGCACATGACATTGATGTGCTACATTGGCTCTGTAAAGGCTACACCAAGCGCGTCAGCGGCTTTGGCAATCTCAGTGTTTACAATCAGATCACTGATCGTCACGATCCCAGTGAACGCGGCGACGCATCGTGGGACGTGAATACTTGGCCGCCACTTAGTCAGAAGGGCATGAACCCGATTATCGATGTGGAGGACTTGAGCATGATCAACATGCTGCTGGACAACGAGGTCATCTGCTCTTATCAGCAGTGCCACTACAGCCCGGATGGCTGGCGCAACTATACTATTATTGGCACAGAAGGAAGAATAGAGAACTTTGGCGACAATCCCGGCAGATGTGTTGTTAGACTCTGGAACCGGCGCTGTGACTATAATCCTTATGGTGACGAGCAATACTTCATTCCCGCTGTAGAGGGTGGACATGGTGGGGCAGACCCGGCTATCGTTGATGAGTTTATTCGTTTTGTGCGTGAAGGCGGCAAGACCACCACTTCAGCCATTGCGGCGCGCAACAGCGTAGCAACCGGTTACTATGGTGCCGAGTCCCTGCGGCAGGGCGGCAAGCCCTTTGATATCCCGGCCGTAGACCCGGCAAATCTGAAATACTTCCAAGCCTGGCTCTGATGCTTCCAAAGACCTATTGCGGATATCTAAACGAATATCAAGGGGAGCAGGCTCATTTTATCCGCAGATTGCACAGATTAAAGTAGAGCAGCTCCGGGTAGCCCGGGGCTGCTCTACCATCTGCGGATAAAATACGTCCGATAAATGTAATCTCTTATCACGGCTTTTCTCTTTGCGGTAGAATTTTTCACTTGACATAAACATGATTTTTGTAATGTGTCGTTGAAGCTGGATATCGTTGCTTTTCTTCTGCCGCTCTTCCAGAGTTTGTATTTTGATGAGATGCCTGTCCGGGGCTTATTACTACTTGCTGCCCCAGTTGCACTTCACTCACAATTTGAGTGTAAAAAAATCAAGAAGTTAACAATCTTCTTTGGCATCAGGAGTAGTAGTCGGCTGGGAGGAATTATTACCATGCAAATCCGGCGAAGTGATTTGCGTGTTTCCATCGGCTTGAGCAAGTGTTTTTTTGCCGCAAAGATTTTTGATTGCTGCAAGAAACGAGAGGCAAGCAGTGATCAGGGCCAGAATTGTACAGGCTCGGAATGCTTGCCGCAAACCGGGATATTGCTTGGCAAGTTCTGCTGTTAGTCGCTGTAGTCTGCCCAGTCTGTAATTCTTTAGGAGGCGTGCGCCGAAGCGGACACGGACAACATGCTTATGTCCACTTCCTCCACGCTTGAGCCATTGTATGCCGGCTGGTCCTTTCTTTGCGGCCGTAGCCAGCTGTGCAACGGCTGTATCTGAATTTTTCAGGCGTTTGATAATATCCAATCCATCGGCACCCCCATTTTTGATGGTAAAATATGCTGCATCTGCATTTTTCTGTGCTACTTTTGCTATTGTTGCAAGATCAGCCGGATCATCTATATGCTTGAATATGGTTGAGGTGCGCGAAAGTCCTAACTTATCTGTGAGACGTTTCAAGTTGCCAAAAGCCGCTTTAAGAGCACCGTCCATCTTTTGTCCTTTGACCGATTTTTTGGCTGCTTTCATCACAAATGCAGCAAATTCATCGGAGAGCGCCCCTACCTTGCGAAAGCCCTTGAGTACAGCCGGAGCCCAATCTACAGCATCGGCAGCTTCGGTCGCCAGTCCTATACCTGAAAGCGCCACAATTAGCGGGTCGGTTTCTTTACCTGAAATCTTATAGTAGCCTTGCTTGACTAGGTCTCGAATATCCCCATAGATAATCATATCAGAAGTTATTCCGCCTGCAAGCTCTTCAATGGAATCGCCGCTTCCTGTGACAAAACCCTTCACGGCTCGTTTTACCCGCCCCGCAACGGATTTTATTTCTTTTTCAAGCTCTTGCTCCAGTTCCTTGGCTTCGCTTTGTCCGGGCATATCCGGATGTTGTAGCACAAAACGCGTCATCTCAATCGCTTCATTAAGTTTACCGGCTTGTTTCAGACGCCTAATTTCGGGGATGTAATTATAATTCGGCAACGATGCGAGAGTTTTTTCAATCTTGCGCTCTGCATTCAGCTCGTACAGTGATGTATGTAAAAAGAAAGCAATAAACAAGAAAATGAAGCCGAGTACTGCTTGTTTCAGGCTTCGATAAAGCTTACTGATCTTCATAGTGCCTTTCCTTTATTGTCGTACAGTTTGTCATAGCGGTTAATGTAGCAAAGGAAAAACAAATATCCAAAAACAAGCTGCAAAGGTGGACAAAATACACAGCCGTCCCATCGACTACGGAGCATGGTTCCCAAAAATAGCTAACTCCGTCCCAAAGTATTCAAGCAGCATTTTATCCGCAGATGTACACAGATGTACGCAGATTTTCGGCTGCTCACCTTCAGCTATGCTACAGCTTTCAAAAAATCAGCGAAAAATGATTGGTGCAAAATACTCATAAGCCTCGAATTTTGTTACAGGCATCATAGGAAAACAACTTAATTGCCGATATGATTGGTTAAAATCAAAATTGTAACGTGCGACAAAAATTTTCCATTGATTTTCATTATTGACAGGGATCCCGTTTAATGATTGTAGCATGGCGAAAGGCATGGCTACCTCCATGGTATATCCACGGTCGGTATCATGATAGTTATTCAGAGTGCCATCCAAATGAACGCCAATCTGAAATTCATCCCGGAAATCTGCCAGGATATCATGGCAATACCCACGTGCGATATGGCGTATCGTTGTACGGTGCCCAGAGGGCGTGCCATAGCATTCCCAAAAACTGGGTGCCAAATCGGATTTGACCATAATTTCCAGCAAATCTCCGCTGTTGAAATGCCTTTGCTGGTCTTTCTGGTTATACTGCACAATATCGGAGTCTTCGACGCTAATCGCCAGATACAGAGTATCTGATGTGTAGGCGAGACGCACCGCGCCTCTCTGAAAAATTTTCCATTCCATGCTGAATTTGCTGTCGATCTTCCGTTTTGGCGGCGCCTGTGGGCGCACAAATAAATACACCGGTGCATTTTTCCACACTTCCTCGTCCAATTTTCCGTCCAGAAAGATTGGTTTTTCCGTCCGGACTGCGATCATTTCCGGCACCGGCGCATTTGTGCCGTAAGCCTTTTCATAGGCGCGAACTTCCCACCAATATGCGCAAGATGAACAGAGCAACAGGACCACAGCAATTACAAGTACTGTACAATACCGCATTTTATTTTCCTTATTTTATACTCCCTGCTAATTGTGAGCAGTCAAAGATATTTTGAGAAATCGACATCACCTACAAAGGCGCTGGTTTCCGTTTTTAGGCAATCCCTCTCGAGATCCCAGTCGCCTGGTATCGAAAACGCATTTTTTCTCGGTTTGACAGTGCACCCTCGGCATCCTTCTTTACCATGAAGCAGACGCTCGTAAGCTCTGCGGTAATCTGCCAGCTTAAACAAGCGCAGATGTGCATTGCCAACCATAATCTCAGTCATCTTGTGATGTTTTTTTAGCCAACCATAAATTTCCTGGTGCCGAAGCGCCCGGCATTTTCCATCACGCCAGGCCCAGGCGCGCAGTTTTGCCTTTGTCCCGTCCGGTAGGATGGCATCATATTCTTCTGAACGTTGTCCACAGCACAGTGCTCCATTGGAAGTTTCCACAATGTGCATAAACGTCACAGCAGTATAACAGGCAACCATCAAACAGTATCCATCGGCTTGCTCCAGCAGACCAATCGGGCTGTTCTGATGCATTGTCGGAAGCTGATGGTGATGCTGGACAAAATGGATTTTATCTTTTCCCCAGACTGCCAGTGAATGAGTGGGGTCCAAAGAACGAATGACCCCAGGCATCTTCCGGAAACATTCTGCCGCCATGCCGACTTTTGAGGTTGTGTTTCGCCAGTCGAACACTCCGTTGGTATCCGTCATATCATACTGGTTAAAGGCCGGCATCATCAGAGTGCCGCTAGTGCCGACGGCTTTCTGCAATTCCCGGCAAAACCTCTTCGCGCCGCCTTCAAAATGTCCAAAGGCCGCCATGCTGCTGTGGACGATCAGACGCATGCCCTTGCGGACTCCCAGTTCGCTCAAAGCGGAGGAAAACTCCCTTGCCCGCGTCTTTCGGGGATAATGGATTTTCACATAGCCATATTTTGCCAGATATTCGAAAAAATCTATATACCCCTTTAGTTCCTCTTTCATGAATGGCTTGACTGGGATATTCTCGGTGTAGCGTTGCATTCGTAAAGCTTCCAGCAGTGAACGATGCCCGTCTGACAGCGGTAGCAGCAAACGATTGGTCGCTTGCGGCCAGAATTTGCGTTCTTCGAGCGGTACGCGGCTCAAAGAGAACGGCATGCAGGCCCATTGGCGACGCTGCAGAACCATATTGTCAGCGCGTGCCTCCATGGGACTCAAATCCGGCATGGGTGCGGCTGGCGGCGTCCATTCAGCAGCCACTGGTGTTACGGCTGTCTGGATATACGATTCTCTGACCAAGTCTTTCTGCAATTTGTTAAAAGAGCGCAAACGTCCTTCCGCAAAATGACGCGCCAGGTATAAGCGATATCCTGCCTCCCGGGCGTCAATCACCCCTTGGCAAAAAGCCTTACGTACTTCCTGAACCCGTTCCCTGTAGAAATCCAAAATATAAGGTGTAACCTTTTTCCGTAATTCAGCCACATCGAGAGAAAGCATCTCTGCCGTATAAGTGGCAAGCAGGGCAAGCAGAGGTGGTGCCAACTCCTCGTCAATCTCATTGAATGCTTCGCTGGTGGTATGGTGATAGATTCCCGTTCCCCCCTCAATCCAAAGAGTGGGGATGTCCAGATGAGGGTCCCCACCCAGAGAGTCATCGTGTAAAACCGAATGACGCTGGATATACTTCAGGTCCGGCAACAATGTATCTAACAGCTTTTTTTGTAGGACATCACCGAAAAACGGGTTGCATACCGGACTCATGAAAAAGTTCAGTGGCATCCTGCCAATACGATAGGTCTTCGAGCAAAAAGCATCCAAATTTTGGGCTGCAAAGATGTTTGCAGTTCTCTTTCGGTTGGAGAAAAAGGCATACAGCCCATATCGCTCCATGGTAAACACAACTCGCAAAGAACGTTTCAGACGAAGCTTTCCTTCATCGGAAAGCTGTTTCAGGAGCCGTCCGATTTCGACGCAGCCAGCAAAGCCTACTGCGTCATCTGCCACAAAGGGCTCGTAAATATGAGCGATCAGCAGCAATTCCTCAGGAGATTCTCCAGGAATGCGTCCTGTCACCGTACGGATTGTTCCGTCATAGATCCGTGTGTTCATCACTCCGCATACTGTAACCGGCCCCTTTTTTAGCAGGCTCATAAGAAATTCCGCCCGGCGAGGAGTCAAGACGAAAATGGGAATTCTTTTGTCATCCCGGGAATAATACCAGCCATAATGTCCGGCTCCATTCATCCAGCAGAGCTCATCCGGAGCTACATCCTTGGCTTCCATTTTGCTGCAAATCAACCCCAATGCACCTGCATGACTCCAAGCCCGCAGGCGTTTATTTTTCGGTGGCTCACTGGAATAGACGAATTTTCCGGCAACCGCTGTGGAGTTTTCGTCTAATTCGTCGCCATTGACAATCTCGCCTGTCAAACCTTCCGGCGGTGTTGAAGGACTCCAGATGCCAGCTTCCAGCGGATGGCGGTCTGAATCACACAGCAGACGCTTTTCATCTGGGATTCCAGGCGAAATAATTTTCAGTGTACATCGCCCGCTTCGATCCCAAGCCTGCGGCATAGTATGATCCATCGCTGAACGCACACCGTCACAGACATGTGCAATACTGCGTACATCTGAAAAGCCGGCCTTCTTCAGTGCCTGGGTGCAGAATTTTGCTGATGCTTCAAAATCACGGTAGCAAGAGTTTTTTTCCCAGGAATTCAACATGAAAGCATTCTGGAAGAAACTTTCTGTCTGGAGATTTTTTTGCAGTAACTCGAACAAAGATTGATGATTCAACATGGCTCAACCTTTACGATGCAGAACAGCTCATTTTTGCGGAACAACCAGGAATGCGGCAATTTCATCCTCTTGCAAAGCCAGAGGGATTTTCCGGATCATTTCGAGAGTTCCCAGAAGAATTCGTTCCCCTTTCTGTGTCATCTGGAACAGCTGACTATCCGGTGAGACATTCCATTCCTTTCCGTCCGGCATAAGAAGTGCATTGCGTCCCGCTTCCCGTCCAAAGTAGAACACATAGATTGCGATGGAATCATCTTTGCAAGAATGGAAGACCGCATTTTGCCACTGGGCGATATCAGAGGTATTTCCCATTTCCAGAATGGCCATCACATCAGTCGGCGTCTCGAATGGAATTGTCCTAAGCATCTGGCCGCAGCGCAGATATTCATATCCTTGATCCGTGAAATCTATGCAGGCCTGCAAGACTTTCCGTCTATGGGGGTCTTCGGGAGGTGCATTATAGAAACGTCCCGGAATCATGCCATTCAAAAAATCCAGGCCAAGGAATTTCGTATAGTCTTTATCGGCATCGGCAATGGTGCGTCCTCGTGCCAGGAAATAATCGCCATAGAGCGTGCGTTCCAGAGGGATTTGTCCCGGGTCCGTATGTGTGGCATTTTCCTTTACGTCCAAAATATCCATAAAGGATTCGGTACAGGCTTCGCCATGGAGGAAGAATTCCGCATTTCGGGTTTTTGCCATTTCTCGAATCATTTTTCCAAAGGAGCGCTGACTCAGGATATCGGTATTTCCCCCGCCAGCCGGATGTCCGTGTTCGGCATTACAGCATTCAAAGTCGATTTTGCTTTTTCCGAAAGTATCCAGGTAGATGCCTGTAAATCCCATGTCCATTAAATGTTCCCAAATTTCTTTGCTGCGCTGCTGCCAGATGGGCGACATTCTGCAGACATAGTTTCGTTCGTTCAAATAAAGCCGGGGAATGCCGTTGGCATCAACCTTATATGCAGGAACCAGCGAGGCATTTTCCGGAGCGAATTGGTTAATGATCTCGCTTTGATAAAAGACACTGCAACGGATGCCCATCGCAGCGATGTTCTTCAACACTTCCGGCAATCCCGGATAAGGACGTGCTTTGTAACCATAGTATTCACA
This sequence comes from Oligosphaeraceae bacterium, assembly GCA_012799725.1. GTDB lineage: Bacteria > Verrucomicrobiota > Lentisphaeria > Oligosphaerales > Oligosphaeraceae > JAAZIY01. The sequence goes on from JAAZKR010000009.1 coordinate 35,061, forward strand.
GACGGGATACTTGCTCGCAAAATCCGGTTCCTTGAAGTCGGTATAGTGGAACAGCTCGGCTGGAATTTTCCGTCCTGGAAGGAATTCCACCCATTTCCGGCACATCGTCTCAACTTGGTCAGGAGTGAGGTTTTTACTGGCGCGAAGATAGAAGCGAAGCCATAATGGTGCGTGTTTGATAAATTCAGGCACCTCCGGATTGGAATAAAGCGGACCGTTTTTAGCCCAGGGCTGCTGCAATACCCACTTGCGATAAATTTGTGCCGCATCATACCAGTCGCCGTCAAAAACCGTCACAACGCTGGAGAAACTCTCTTGCAGTGTATTGCCGAATCTGGCACGGTTCAACGGGAAACGTGTCAAGGTAAAAAAGCTCAATTGGTAATCCGGAAAATAAGATTGCTGAAATATCTTTTCCCAACATTGATTGTCTAATGTGGAAAAATAGATGCCTTTCCGGTTCTTGCTATCATAAAATGCCGTCATTTGGAAACGGGCATTGGATCCAGGATATTCCTTGATACGGGGTGAGATCAATTCTGGCATCTGGCTTAACCGTCCTCTGCGATCCGGCAATACTACGATGTTGCTTTCCGGATTTCCTCTGGGATGCCAGGCGAGCATCGGATAATCCACCTGATCCAAGCGGTATTCTGTTTGGACATCGATGACACGGATATCAAATTTTACAAAACCTTCCGGGGTTGTTCCGATGACAGACACGACTGTAGCTTCTGGCAATTTCCAGCGCAATTCCAGACCCGCAGGATTGTTCAGTATCCGGCAATCCGGTTTCCGGCCATAATTCCCTGTCGAGTGTCGTTTGCCGTCCCTGCCGATCAGATAGACCTCAAAAAATGGATAGGCGCTTGCGTAATTTGCCAGAAGATTTTCACTGCCTTGAAGTGAAAGCCAAACCGGATAACCGAAAGATTTTTCAACCGCAAAGACTACACCGTTTTCTGAAAAACCGGCAAGGTTATCCTGTTTCGTTTCCGGATCATATTCGGGCGAGACTCGCAGTGGTCGTTTAGCAGAAAACCATTGCCGCAGTTCCTGGCGGCGTTTCGCAGTAGTCATCATCCTGGCATGTTCCTGATACTGCAATGCCGTGTTTTCCTCAAACGAATAACTCCAAGCGCTTCCTATGCCAAGCACAAACAGATAAAGCAAAAAACATTTTGTGCTCATCGTTATTTCTCTGTCAAATCCGTTATCGTACGGATGGAGTGATCTTCCAGTCGCAATTCCCGCACATAAGTCGTGCGTTCATAATCTTTCTCAAAAGCAAAACGCGCACCTATCAACGCTGTCAGGTTGCCACGAACCAACGGTGGGTCATCATTCCAGTGAAAGTGACCACCGGCCCAAAATACAGGACTGGAATGGTTTTCCAAAAGGCGTTGGATATCTTCCGGAATTTCAAGATAAATCCCAGGTGCATTCGGACGCGTGCAGCTTCCTGGATACGGCACGTGACTTCCAATAAGAACCGTTTTTCCATCCGTCATGGCCAACTCTTTACGGAACCAATTCCACTGTCTCGAGGAAAATTCATGGTCATTTTTGTCGTCAGGAGCCAAGGTAAAAATAGACAATCCAGGAATGCCATTCCAGACAGAATCCGCCTTCTGTCCAAAAACAGATTCGAAAAACGGGCGTTCACGATATATGGAACATTCGCGAAACGGGATTTTCAAGGCATCTCGCCATTTCCGGTACTTGGTAAATTCTGCAAGCATTTCTGTCCCATTTCGCAGAAATTCCTTGCGTGACACGGTATCGCCAAGGTTTAGGACTGCCTGAAATTGTTTTGTGCGGATGAATTTTGCCAAATCATCCAGCAGTTTTTCCTCGTGAGCAAGCGAATTCCGTTTGTCACCCAGATGTAAATCACTGATAATCAACACACTCATCGTTCATACACACTCCGGGTCCCCGAAAGGCCGTCGGTTGCTGGTAATGATATGCTGCGGCATAAAATCATACCGTGCCAGTTCTATCATGGTAATGCCCTCATGTGTTATATCAAAACGTGAAATCGAGCAATTCCAGTTGTGGCGGTCTGATCCCTCATAACCACAGCGAGCGAAGAAATTCCATTTGAGAGATTGAATCGAGGCACCATGCCCTACTAGTAGAATATCATCTGCTGGGGGATTTGCCAAAATTTCCTCCACAAAACGGTCTATCCTGGCACGTACCGCTTCGAGTTCTTCTTTGCCTCCCGGTGTCAGCCATGGCCAGGCAAGCGCAGCATCCGGTGCAATCCGGGGATAATTGGCACGAAGTTCCTCCAATGTCATTCCAGGGCACGGCGGCTCCGGGTAGAAGCGCATTTCCTGGAGGCGGGGTTCCGGATAAAATTGCAAGCCGCACTCTCCCGCCACAGTATTCGCTGTTTCAGCGGTACGTGCATAGGGAGAAGTCAGGATAAGTCCCTGAAATCCCTCTGCTTTCAAATAGCGCCCAAGATAACGTGCCTGCTCCAGGCCCAGGCAAGAAAGAGGATAGTCCCCCGGCGGGAGTTCGTGGTTGGCGCCAGCAGGCATCCCTTCCAAAGCCGGTTGACCATGGCGGGCAAATCGCAGAATCATGATTCTTTGTCTCCTGAAATTCCTTTCAAAATTGCCGGTTTCCAATGGTGTTCCTCGGAAAAACCCAGCGATTCAGCCCAACGTGTGCGGATTGCGGCGTCCGGACAGCCTTCTATGCTGTGGGCATCGGAACCAATCGAAAACAGGTTTTTTGAACGGCAGAGGTCTTTCAAAAAGGCAACATATACTTCATCAGACGGATCATTGCGATTGATTTCCAAGGCGACGCGATACCGTTTTGCCAGAACGGCTATTTCCTTCAGGTATTCGGGTGGAACCAGGTGAAATCCCCAACTCGGGACAATGCCGGCTTTCTGATAGCGGTACCCTTCTCCAAAAGGGTGTCCGATAATATCCACATTGCGGTTTGTTAGCAGGGTGTTCCGGATACGAAGATACTCGGTGCGAATATATGTCTCCACATCAGGGATAATCTTTGGGGAAAGATGTACCGAGCCAATGACATAATGCAAGCCAAGTTTGGCACGCCCCTCGATACCGCAAACATCAGTGCCATCGTCATTCAGGTCGGCTTCCACGCCAAGAAATGTATCACTCCTGTCAAAATGAGGCGTATAATATTCGGCAGAAAGCTCTTCAAGGCAATGAAAAGGGTGATGTTTTGCGTGATTGCAATGTTCCAGAATCCCAATATAATGGTTTCCTGCCGCTCGAGCAGCAGCCTGCTGTTCGGCAGCTGTCGGTCCCGGGTCTGCATCCGCAGCTTTTATCCGATAAAATGAAGCGTGAATGTGATAGTCGCTTTGCAGAATCATAATGCAGGTGAGTCAATGATTTAAATTGAAGCTAGTCGTAATGATAAGATATCCGCTACTGTATGATAAAAAAATCGAAGCCGTTGCCTGGCAAGGCCAGAAATATTTCTTTTATCGTTTCCATGCTTCCTAGCTTTAGGCGTTTCCCATCCGGCATCAGTCGCCAGATCATACTCTGTTTGGGTACTTCCAGAGCATCAGCAGACGGGAGAATCAGGCTGTTTTCGTCCTGTCCTTCTCCAAAACGGAATACTGCAATGCCGACAGAACCATCTTTGTAGGAGCGATATACCGTATTTCGCCATTCTTCCGTTTTCATTTTCTGCGGTTTCATTAATTCCATCATCGCCACTGGCTTTGCAAATTCCATTGGGCGAAGCATACGACCGGCCCGCAGATAATCATAGGCTGCTTCGGTAAGTCCTGCAATATCTTTCAGGTACTGGCGGGATGCTTCGTCTTTTGGTGGCAGACCAAAGAAGCGCCCCGGTATCGCCCCTTCGAGGAAATCAAATCCAATCTGCCGAAAATCTGATGCGGTATACTCTTCGCTGACTACTCTTCCATGGCTGAGGATATAATCTCCGTACAGTGCGCGTTCCAAAGGAATATGTCCCGGATATGTTGAAACAGCGTTCAGCTTGTAGTCCAACAAATCTACATAGCATTCACAAGATGCTTCTCCTCCCAGGTAGAATTCCGGATTTACCGCCTTGGTCTGCTTACGGGATGCTTTACCGTAAGAGCGCTGTGCGCGATAATCGGTGTTCGCGCCTCCAGCGTCATGCCCATGGCGAATATCGAAGCATTCGCTTGCCGGTTTGCTCTTTCCAAAAGTGTCCTGGTAGAATCCGGTAAAGCCTATTTTCATCAGATGCGCCCGCATCTCTTCTGAACGCTTTTGCCATACCGAAGACATCCTGCAACAAATTCCACGTTCGTTTAAATAGAGCAGGGCGGTTCCATCTGATGTCAATTTCCGCCCTGGCGCCAAATCCATGTTTTCCGGAGCATCCTGGTTATAGATCTCACTTTGCAGATATACACTGCAACGAAGACCTCGGGAAGTGCAATCCTGCAAGATTTCTGGAAGTCCGGGAAAAGGCGCGGCACAAAATCCATAATACTCACAAACGGGATAATTGGGTTTGTTCTCCGGCTCCTGGAATTTGGCATAATGATACAGGGTGGCGGGAATTTTCCGGTTAGGAAATAACTCAGACCACTGATTGAAACTATCCAAAACACTTTCTGGAAAAAGTCCTTTGCTATCCCGTAGATAGAATCTCAACCATACGGGAGAACGCTTCAGGAATTCCGGCGTATCGTTGCAGTAAAGCGGGCCACGGGAAACCCAGCTCTGTTGCAAATACCATTGCCTATAAATCTGTCCGGCGTCATACCAATCACCATCAAAAGCTCCCAGAAGACAGGTGAAGGAACTCTTTACATTATTGCCTGGCCGTCCTCGATCCGCTGGATAGCAGCGGAGATTTTTAATAAACATTCCATAGGCAGGAATATAAGTCTGCAAAAATTCCTTTTCATGTCCTTCGGCGTCCTCCGAGGCAAAATAAATGCCTTTCTTTTTTTCAGCATCATACAATGCCGTCATTTGGAATCGCGCAGAGGAACAAGGGTACTCTTCATGCTGGCAGTTCTGAAACTCATCAATGGAGCGTAATCTTCCGCGACGCCAGGGGAGGACACATTTGTTGGACGCCACAGTTCCTCGTGGCAGCAATGCCAGCCTTGGGAATTCCAAACGGTCAAAACGCAGACCTTCTCCGCAATTATCCACCGTGATTCCAAATCGTACAAAAGTGCCGGCTGCTTTTTGGATAGTCACTTTTGCAACTGCTTCTGCACGAGTGTAGGTAATCTCCAGTCCTAGAGGAGAGTCCAATTCCCGGCACTCTACCTTGCTGTCATGGGACCCGATAAACCGTACCTGTCCTGCCGCGTCAATCAGACGAAGCTCCCACAGCGGGCAGAGGCAGGCGTGGTTAGCCAGGAGGTTCTCAGCTCCATCAAAGGAAAGCCATTGGAGAAGTCCGCTCTTTTTGTCTACTGCCAGAATCATTCCCTCACCAACCACAATCCGAGAAAGCTCTGTTTCTCTGCTTTTTTCTTCCTGGGAAAAATCCACTAAAGCAGCCAGGGGACGTTTTTCGCCCATCCATTTCTGAAGGCGTGCCTTGCGGGAAGAGGAGACTTCCGCCCTTTCCAAAGTACGAAAATGTTCTGCCATTTCCCAGGCAGGACTGCCCGCAAATGCTGCCAGACCAAGAAAAATCACAAGCAAAAACAGTCGCAATCTCATATTACTTCACCTTTAGTATGTGATGACCGAATTGTCCGGGCGCCAGAAGCGGAAATTATTTCCGGCACCTACAGTGTTGTGACTCTTGACCGCCGTGCTATTGGAGGCGATTGTCGCAACATGGCCATCTACATAAGCCACGTTGACTTGTGCGGTGCCATGCCGTCCTGACCAAGCGTCCACATGTGCTTTTACAGCAATTTTACTCAGCAGGGCAGCATTCGAGGTAAAGCCTGGCAGATAATTGTAATTTTTGATTGAGGCATTGTTGAGATTCGCGTAATTCCAAATCATGCGATGGGTTCCGCCATCCATTACTGACATGAGCAAAGACGGCGTTTTTGCGATCGAGTACATGCGACCCTTGGAAGCATCCGCCGCGCTGGAATAGCGGGCGTGAATATCCTGATTCACACCGTAATTCATCGTTAGAACTCCGTCTGCCGTTTTCTTTTTGTCCCCCGCACGAACCCCCGGACAAAGAAGAACGGAATTCGAATCGACCTTGGTGTTGAAACCAAGATAGACGTAGAGCAAATCACACCAGTACCACTTTTCAGAAATTAAGAAAGTTCCTGTCGGCGGAAGAGTTGTTATATTGTCGATCTGAGACAATTCAAAATAATCATTGTTGTCCTGCAGATACATCTGTTCCGCCATGGCGATACTCTTCAGGTTCGAAGTGCAAGATATGGTTTTTGCTTTGTCGCGAGCCTTTCCCAAGGCCGGCAACAACATAGAAGCCAGTATTGCGATGATCGCTATCACGACC
>JAAZKR010000063.1 GCA_012799725.1 Oligosphaeraceae bacterium
CATAAGAAATCATGCGGGAACATAGAAAATCCCACAAAGTCCTGCAATTCCCAATCCTGGAAATCTGCGTTCATCTGCGTAATCTGCGGATAAAATGGGCGCGGAACCCTTTTTGGACGGGGTTTAAATAGAGCCGCCACTCGACTCCTTGTCCTGAAAATCTGCGTACATCTGTGTAATCTGCGGATAAGATGCTGCCTGAATACTTTGGGACGGGGTTAGCTATTTTTGGGAACCGCGCCCTGAAATCTATGGGACGGCTGTGAATGGAAATAAAAAAGAGGGCAGGGTAAAAGGCAAGATGGGTGTATAGCGTATAAATTATAACAGACCATTCGTTTAGTGGCAACTTTCTGGGATTAGCTTTATGCTTTTATCATTCTGTTCATTGCCGTGATGACCAATATATTGATGCACTTGGTTTTTGCCACAGTCTTTCGGGGGGTGGAGTCGCCACTGCTACCGCGAAAAGGTGCGTAGTACGGTGCAGGGTGCAGGGTGCGGCGACAGGAGAGAAGTATGGATTCGTGCTAAAGTTGAATAACGGCTAAAAAACAGAGACCTTTGTTGCATGTGAAATATTGATGAGAGCAGCTATTTTTCAACCACCCTATCCACGGTGTGGCGAGGCAAGTGCCAGTTTACAGTGGATGTTGACAAAACTTGACGCGCTTAGCAAAGGTTGCGCGGATATTGTCGTGCTCCCTGAATACAGTAATTGTTTGGGGGCGGAGAGTCGCGAAGAGATTCTGTCGGCTATACGTGGTGAGGGGAGAAAGCTTCTCGAGTCATGCAGCGCTGCTGCCGGGCGTCTTGGTGCCATTATTATGGCCGGGGTTGTCACGGAAGATGAAACGGGCCATTTCCATAACCAGCTGATGGTTGTGGAAACAGATAAAGCGCCCTATTTCCCCTATTCCAAAAATTATCCGGTAGAGGCGGAATTTCAAGAAGGTTTCCTTCCGGGCAAGGCTCCAGGCGTCTTTGAAATCAATGGTATTCGCTATGGTGCAGCAATTTGTTTTGACTTTTATTTTCCGGAACTTTTCGCGCATTATATGGAGTCAAGAATAGACGTGCTGATTATTCCAAGCTTGCAGCGCCGTGAGACTGCAGAACGCCTGCACTATCTTGCCCGTGCCCGTGCATTCGATTGCGGATGTACGCTTCTGCGTTCCTCCGTGGCAATGCCTGATTGTGAAAACATTGCGGGGCGGAGCATGGTGATTGGTCCGGATGGTATCATTAAGGCCGATGCGGGCGGAAGGCCGGGTGTGCTGTTTACGGAATTCGATCCCAAGGATCGATTCATACAGCCCGCGTCTTACGACCGACCGGGGCAGATTGATGATTACCGGGAAACCCGCTTGCGCGTGAAGCAGATAGTATCGGTGTTTAATGACAAATCCAAGGAGGATTAGGCAATGAAAATTCAATTTATAGGCACAGGAGCCGCTGATTGGGACTGGTCTCTTCCCCTTGCTCCGGGAGTGCGCGGCAGTACAGCATCACTGTTGGATGGGCACATCCTTATTGATGCAGGCCCAACTGTTGTCCATGAAATGGAACAGCAGGGCATTTCCCCAAGTGACATTACAGATGTGCTGATTACTCATTCCCATTCAGATCATTTCAATACCGAAAACATACAGGCTATTGCTTCTGCTCCAAGGGCAGAAGCATTGAGAATGTTTGCATCTTCCCAGGCACTTGAATGCTTGGAGGGCAACATTGAAAAGGTTCCACTGGTATTCGGAAAAGAATATCTTATCGGCAAGCTCAAAATAACGCCGTTGCCTGCTAACCATGCTTTGCGAGACATTGCGGAGAATACCTATCATTTTCTTATAGTCACCCCGGAAAACAAACGTCTTTTCTATGCATTGGATGGAGGTTGGCTGACATCAGCCGCATGCCGTTTGCTGCATGGGGAGCATCTCGATATGATTGTATGGGACGCCACAAGCGGCAACTGCTTCAATGACTGGAGGTTTGCAGACCATAACGAGCTTTTGATGATCCACAATATGCGGTCTGCCATGGCATCATTGGAACTAGTCAATGAAAAAACGATCCATGTGTTCAATCATATTGCACGCACTCTTTGGCCGAAAAGTCCAGAAGAACGAGCAAGGCTTGCCGATGAATTCGAGGGCATTCTCGCAGAAGACGGCATGCAAATCACGCTGTAAATCATTTTTTACCGAAGCTCGCGCATTGTCTGCAACGCTGTAATTTTAACCTCTGCTTTATAATTAGACCGCGTCCAAAAAGGGGGCCGGGCGCATTTTATCCGCAGATTCCACAGATTTCACAGATGTACGCAGATTTTTGCTTTTTACCTATCCTGCCTGCGGCCTCTATGCCGAGCGGGAAAAAATAAAAATCGAAAATGGGCTTTTGAAAAAACGGCTTGGCCAAGCGCAAAACTGGGCTAAAATATGCCGTTTTTTGCTGTCTATGGGATGGCTGTAGTTTCCCAGTGAATTATATTAAACCTCATAAGGATTTGCGAATTTAACTCCGGCAAAGAACCGTAAATCTTAAGACCTGTCTTTCCAAGTGTTGTTAATGTGCCATTATATGAACTGGGAGATTTTACCATGAAAAAATTTTGCATCGCTGGCTTCGGTGAAGTCATGCTCCGTCTCTGTCCACAGGGAAAACTCAGTTTTGCGCAAAGCCTGCCGGGCAATTTAACTGCGACTTTTGGCGGCGGCGAAGCTAACGTTTGTGCATCTGTGGCAATGCTGGGTGGAAACAGCAAATATCTTACAGCATTGCCTGACAACCCAATTGCACAGGCTTTTGCTGCTCAACTGCGCAGCATAGGAACAGATGTATCATCGATCCTTTTCTCAAAGGCCGGACGCATGGGAGTCTATTATGCAGAACATGGTTCAAATATGCGTGGGTCGAATGTTCTCTATGACAGAGAGTTTTCTACAATCTCACTGCTCTCTCCGGAGGCATATGATTTCCCAGCCATGCTTAATGGCGTTACACATCTGCATCTCACAGGTATCACAGCTTCCCTCTCAAAAAATGCCTTTGAAACAACACTTGCAATCGCTGCAAAGGCGGCAGGGATGAAAATTACAATCTCTGTTGACCTTAACTACCGCAAGAAACTCTGGAACTGGGAGCAGGGCACAGACAAAAAGGCGCTGGCAGGTAGATGCATGAAACAGATTGTCTCGTTTGCAGACATTATCATCGGCAACGAAGAGGATGCCCAAGATGTATTTGGCATCAGTGCAAAGGATACTGTCATTGACGCAGGGCAGCTTAACGTCAGTGGTTACAAGGATGTTGCATCACAGCTAGCTGTTAAGTTCCCGCAGGCGAAATATGTCGCCATCACGCTTCGTGAAAGCATCTCAGCCGACCATAACAATTGGGGAGGCATGCTCTATGACTGTGCCAGCAAGCAGGCGTATTTCGCGCCAATGAACGGTGACGAATACGAACCTTACCATATAGGCAACATTGTTGACCGTTTCGGAGGTGGCGACAGTTTCTGCGCGGGGCTCCTGGTTGCATTGAATACGCCTGAATTGGCGGAATCCAGCAAGGCAATCCGTTTTGCGGTGGCGGCCAGCGCATTGAAGCATACGTATCACGGTGATTATAATTACGCGACACGTGAGGACGTCGAGCGTCTCATGAAAGGTTCAGCATCAGGAAGAGTACAGAGATGAAAGCAAGATTTGAAGAATTGATGAAGGAATGCCCCGCAATTGCTATCCTGCGAGGCATTACAACAGGAGAAGTGGAGTCTGTCTGTGATGTTCTTTATGAGGCCGGCATCAAGCTTCTCGAAATACCGCTTAATTCTCCTGGAGCGTGCGAAAGCATAGCCAGTGCTGTTAAGCACTGTGGTGACCGGCAGATGGTTGGAGCAGGTACAGTCCTTACGATACAAGAAGTTATTGACGTCGCCAATGCTGCTGGCAAGTTTATTATCTCTCCGAATACAGATGCGAGTGTAATTGAGCAGACCAAGCGCTGTGGTCTAATATCAATTCCCGGATTCTTCACTCCCAGTGAAGGATTCGCAGCTATCAAGGCCGGAGCTGATTATCTAAAATTGTTCCCGGCTATACTGGGACCTTCCTATGTAAAAGATTTGCAGGCAGTGATAAAGGTTCCTATTCTTGCAGTTGGCGGCGTAAACGCAGCGAACATTCCGTCATTTATGAAAGTTTGCTGCGGTGTAGGAATCGGTAGTGCTCTTTATAAGGCAGGTAAATCTTTGGAAGATGTGGCCGCAGATGCAAAAGTAATCAAAGCAGCAGTAGCACAAGTATAATAAATAAGTGACCTTGATTTTGACTTATGAAACACAGCCATCCCATAGGCTATGATGTAATGTACAGAGTTGCCGGGCAGGCC
>JAAZKR010000064.1 GCA_012799725.1 Oligosphaeraceae bacterium
AAGAAGCATTGACCACCAAGAACGCTGAGGACGCCATGCAATTAAGTCTCCTTGGCATTCTTGGCGTCTTGGCGGTTAAATGAAGAAGTATTGACCACCAAGAACGCTGAGGACGCCATGCAATTAAGTCAGCACTACAGAAGACTGGCACATTACGACAAATTGTAAATAGGTTCCTATATGTCTGTAATAGATCGGCTCAAAGTGTGCAGAACAGTTTTTTATAAGTGTTGTTTGAAAATGTCGTGAACTTTAGATATAGTTTATTACAGCCAAGATCAAAAAGCGGCTCGGAATGCTGCGAAGTGTTTGTAACAGACTGTACAGTTTTCGAAACAGGGAATGAACCAGCGTTCAATACATAATCAGAGGATACAGGGTCTCATATTGACTGATATCTGTGAGGAGATATACCGAAAGCGGTTGCTTGCCGTGTTGCGAAGTCTAGCATATCGGTTCAAATTGCCAGGAAGATATCTCTGAAGCACTGCTGAAGATCTTCATCGGCTGTTAATGTCGCTATGTGTCATCATTAAACCGCGCCTGTCATTCGTGGGACTAACAAGAGGCACAGAGCGCTTCCAGTAAATAGATCACTTTCACAAAACGGGAATAAGACTCATCATGATGTTGCCCAAAAGTGATTTTCACATTCATACACATTGCAGTTGCGACAGTGCCAGCGCGCAGATTCAGGACATTGTCCGCGAGTACCGCGCACACGGCTTCAAACAACTGGGCATTTCAGACCATCTGCATACACGTTTCAACCTCCCGGATATTGTCATTGCCCGTCAGGAGTACGACGCCTTGGGCTGCGATGCGGACCCGGACCTCCATTTCGGCATCGAGGTGACTTGCGCTACAGCCTGGGAATGCGAGAAAATCGCAAGGCGCGACTACACTTCATGCTTTACCATTGACGTGGAAGGCATTCCATTTCGTACCATCACGCCCATCGACGGCGTGATGTTCGGCGGACCGACTGGCGGGCCGCTTCAGATTGACCTGACGGACGAAGAAATCCGCATGCTGAAGATCGAGTACGTCATAGGTGGGGTCCACAAACCGAATTATACGCGCCTTGCCCCGGAGCCAATGCTGGAGGATTTCTTCAATCAGATGTGCTATTTGATCAAGCATCCTATCATTGACATTCTGGCGCATCCATGGGATGGCCTGGCATTCTGGAGCAGTAAGACGCTTCTTACAAAGGATCGTTCAGAGATGCGGTTTGATGTATACAGGATGATTCCGCAAGAGATGAACGATGAACTGGGGCGGCTGTTGATTGAAAACAGGAAATATGCAGAAATCAACGCGTCCATCATTGATGTCCAAGGCATGCCGGACGATGCGATTCATGCCATACTGGCGATTTACGCCCGATGGAAAGAGCAGGGAGTCACTTTTACTTACGGCAGTGATTTGCACGAGCCTCATTATCCCAAAGACCGTCTGAAACGCTTTGATGTGCTGATCCGTGAATACGGATTCAAAGAAGAGGATTTTGTGCAGCCGAAATTCAGAAAGTATTAATGCTTGTTATTGTTTTGGCAGATCATTTGTCAAACCAATAACAATAACAAAACCTAGAACATGAGCAGGAGTCAGGACATGAAAAAATCATCTTTTACGCTAATCGAATTGTTGGTCGTCATTGCAATCATCGCGATTCTTGCCTCGATGCTGCTGCCTGCCTTGAGCAAAGCACGTGAGAAAGCACGTTCGGTTTCCTGCGTAAACCAGTTGAGGCAGATGGGAATAGCAGCGGCTATGTATGCTAATGAATACGAAGACTATTACATTCCGCAGAATAACAATGGCCTCTGGTATAGCCATATTGCATGCATGCTGTTCAACAGGAAGAATCCCAAAGACTATACAGACAAATCCTACATCAACAAACTCTTCCAATGCCCTGCACGGACTCATTTGAATGATGGCTCGAATGTCGGGCTTTCCGATTCCATCAACAACTATTCGATCAACCCCTATTTTGATAAGAATGGAACAATTACCCTCAAAGTGAGTTCGATCAAGACGCCGATAGAGAAAATTGCCATTGGGGATGGGGCAATGAGTGCGGACAAAACCAGGACATCCCATTCATACGGCTCAAAAGGCAATACGACCCTGGCTATTCATAATAGCTATCTACCCTGGAATTACGCGCATGGCAGACTGGTGAATTTCCTGATGGTGGCGGGGAACGTCGAAGCGAAGGCTCAAGGCGCCATGCTGAATGCCGCCGGCACTCGCTGCCCCGCGATAGACCTCGTTAGCGGAGGATATTAATTGCAAGGTATTGATCCTTGACACGTAATGGGAGACAATACGAACGCTTAAAAGGAAATAGCAGCATGACCATGTACAAGAGAATGACCAGCCTGTTTTGTGCAGCATTAACAGTTGCTTTGCTATATGCGGACGGCATCTTCACCGTGCCGGCTGATGCCAATGCCGGCACGCGCATCGAAATTGACGGCAACATTGACGGAGACGGCGAGTGGGGAAACGCCGTCCGCCTGACAAATTTCCAGCTGGAAACGAAGACGGGATTTGCCAACGAGCAGACGACTGCCTGGTTGACGCATGACAACAATACCTTGTACATCGGCATCCGCATGGGGGCAACCGTTCTGCTTCAGGCCAGCAACCGCGATGCGAAATTTCTTGCGGAGATCATGCCTGGTGATAAAAGCCGCAAAGTCTGGGAAGACGACAGCGTGGAGGTTCGCCTGAGGCCGCCATGGGTTCAGAAACTGGACAAGACCAGCCAATTCTGGATGATTGTCAATGCCAATGCCGCCACAGACTCCATCGCACCGAAAGGAATGGATCGGGATTGGCCGTCAAAAGGCCGGATAGCTGCAGGGAAAGGCGAAGGATTCTGGGCAGTTGAAATGGCCTTCCCGCTGAATACTTTTTTCAAGAATGGTTTTTCAGCGAAAGACCTTGAGGGCTGGACGATGAATTTCCTTCGCTTCGAAAAGAATCTGAACGAAATCAGTTCGTTTGCCAACATCAGCGGCAAAGACCATTATAACACGGCATATTATGCAACTATGACACTGGCATCAGACAATGCCCTCCCGGCCATCCGTATGGTGGATGTCAGCAATGGCGCCGCATTGCAACCCGTGCAGTTGGAATACATGGCCGCCCGGCGTCTGGCAGGCTGGTACTGGGGAGTCACCGAAACAGTCGCGCAGCCAAAGAAGCGCAATGAATCCAGCAAGCAGGCGATTTTCGAGGTGGGGAAGAACAGCTGTCCCGTACAGGTCACGTATGAGGATAAAGGGCATTACAACTGGTATTTCTATTTTATGCATTCCGAAGCGGGTAAGTCCATTTGCTGGTTCCGCACGCCCAACTATCCGGCCAGTTCGGATATTGGCCCAGTGTCATTGCAATGGCGGAACCCCGGAGATATCCGTCAAATCTGCTTCAATCATAAAGTGCTGCCGCCGCTTGCAAACGACACCATGAAGCTGCTGCCGCATTTAGGTGAGAACATACTGTCAGTGAAGACGGATGGCGGTTCGGCAAGTTCCTCGATAGCACTGAAAACCCAAACAGCATCCGGTATGGCGTTGCCGTTGATGACTTGGCAGTACATGGATGACGACAACGGCAAATGGCTGCCTGCAAACGTCACCGCCGAGCCGCCATCTGGATGGCTGACAGTGGCCGCTCCGGGAACAGCAGCGAAAAACCGTGAATTCCGAACTGTGCTGTATGACCACGTAACCAGCATCACTTGGTTCGGCGAAAGCCAGGACATCTCCATAAATGCAGACGGAACAGTCGCATTTTTCTGGGAACCCAATCGCTCCTTAATACCCTGGAACAAAACAGACCAGAGCGTAGAGTTGACGCTGCTGCTGCCAGAGTGGCTGACGGTCACAGGCGCGTCATCCCGGGAGGTCAATGGTGAAACAACACCTTATAGGATCAATCAGAAACCCCTGACGAATCTCTACCAGATTCAGCAGGGGAAGCCTGTCAGGAACCAGAAAGACGGCGTCACCTATAATACAGTTACAATCTCTTCTGACAGGCTGGGAGAGGCCTTCCCAGATTGGGATAAAGAGGAGATTTCCGTATATCTGCGCACGCGGTGTCTGATTGGGCTGCAAGCCTCGGCTGATGCGGCAGGGAAGAGCGGGCAGATCGGGTATTACGTCACTGTCAACGCTCGTCCCGAGATAGCGCGGTTCCGTGGAGTGCGCGGCATTTCAGCGCTTAATGGCCTTCAGCCGAAGAAAGCGCGTTTCACCATGTACCTGAATCAGTTTACCAACTGCGGCAGCACGCCGATGCTGAAAGCAGCATTAAGGACGGCACAGGCAGCCGGCACCACAGAGGTCTTCGTGGACAATACTCAGGTGCCTGTGGCACCGTTCAATCTGGGACAGAGTTATTTCTTCCATATGCGTGGAGGATTTGGACCTATGGAAGCGAATATGACGCCGGCCTTTGCGAAAATGCCCTGGCTGCGCGGTTGGAACAGCTACGCAAATCTCGTTGCCCTAAACCGATTGCCCGAAGCCTGGGAATACTTGGATCAGGAGTTCGATAGGCTGAAAAAACGCAGCCCCTATACGACGAATCTGCTGTTGGACTACGAATTCCCACCGTTTAAGCATTACTCCGATGTGTCCGAAGCGACTCTGAAAGTGTTCGCTGAGATATACGGCATTACTGAAACGCCGCTGAATCAGGTGGTCATCGAGCAAAAATACCTGGAACAATGGGTGGATTTCCGATGCAAGGAATTGGCTGTAAGCGCTCGGAAACTCAGGGAACTGGCCGAACGTCATAACCTCGAGTTCTCAATTTACGGTACGCCCAGCCCCCGCTGGAAAAAGAGATACAGCATTGATTGGGCGGATATCGCCCATGAGGGCGGCCTGTCGCATATCTATTTCGGTGGCGTATGGGATTACCATGAAAACGAGATCGCAATGAAACTGGCAAAAGACAGCAATACAGCCGTCCTGACTAGCGTCCATGTCTGCTCCACCGATAATACTGGCTGGTCGCGCGGAATCATCATGCGGCGGTTCATTTTGGCGCGTGGTGGCGGCGTTCTGCTCTGGTACGAAAAGGGGTTCGATGGCGAGATGTACCAGGAAATCGCGGCTGTCACGCGCCTGGCGGCGGAGTATGAGACGTTTTTCCAGGAAGGGAAAGCCCAGGCGTTCGGTGTACGGAATGGCGTATTGACCTACTCCGCAGAAAATACCACACCCGAAGAAATCCAGCGCGTGATTCTCGGCAATGTCGAACCTAACATCCCTGGACTGATTGTCTACGAGCATGATGGAAAATTTCTGGCAATTGCCATGAATGACACGGATAAGCCGTACCAGGCGCGATTGGCTCTTAAGAAGACCGCCGGAATATTCCGGGATGCCGAATCCGACGAAGAATATTCTGCCGATAAAGAACTGACAATCTCGATTCCGCGATTCAGTTATCGCGCATTTACGGGAACTCTTGGTAATTAATGGTAAAATGAACAGAGCATATCATGAAGAAATTGATCAATCAGTGGACATTGGGGCCTACTCTGGCAAGCAATTCCGACAAGGCGTTGCTCCAGAATTTCACGAATACGATTATCGACCGCGGCGCAGACGGTTGGCGCATGTGGTATTCCAAATACAAACTCGCCGAAAAAGAATATAATTTTGGCTACATGGATCTGACGCATGATTTCAAGGTCGTCCACAATGTTCTTGCCGAAATCACGGATAAACCCGGTGCGGATGGCCTGAAAATCCTGGGTATCCCTTCTCACTGGAACATCGTACAGCCTGTGTATATCCGCCTTCCAGACGGTCGCGAACGGTTGTATTTCTGGGGGCACGGCTCCGAGGGTGTCTGTCGCTATGAAATTGCTGAAAGCACGGACGGAGTCAACTTTTTTGTGAAAGACTGGCGTCGCCCGACTCTGTACCATCCCAATGACCGCGCCATCACACGCGATTCACTCAAGCACAAATCGCTGACAATCTACTGCCATTGCATGCACCGTGATCCGGACCCCAAAGAACCCGAGGCATCCGAAGACATGCTGATGAACGATGCGACCAATGTCTACCTGCTGCCGAACGGTACGTTCGAGCTGTACTCCGCAGATGTTGTCGAACTGCCGAAAGATGCTCCCGAACCCCATCAGAAAGACCCGGTCATTCGGTTTGTCCAGCGCCGGACAAGCGCAGACGGCATTCATTGGTCAAAATCACAGCGAGTGGTCTTTCGCGATGACCGAGACCCCTTCGACTTGCAGTTCTATTATCTGGCAATGAACTGCCGACCCAACGGCAACCGCATCGGCTTCCTGGGGCATTACCGCTCCGATCCAGGCACCATGGACATCGAATGCTGCTTTTCAAAAGACGGCATTGACTGGAAACGCACGCGTATTCCGGATTTCCCGCGTGAAAAAGGCATAGCTTCCGTCTATGCTTCCAATGCCATGATTGAGAAAGACGGGCTGTATTATTTGTTCTATTCTGCTTTCAATCACACGCATCATGGTGACATCGATCCGGAATCCAAGGAAAGCAAGCTAATGTCCTGGCTGAGAGTTGCAACAATTCCAGTCTCGGTGCTCGACGAGTATATTGAAGACGCTTTGCGCTAACAGAAGTAATGCCATATTGAGAAGTACAGTCATCCCACAAGCGGTAAAAAACGGCATAATTGGTTCAATTTCACGCTTAACAAAACCGTTTTTCCCAAAAGGCCATTTTCGATTTTTACTTTATCCGCAGATTTACTCAGATTAGCGCAGCATCTGCATAATCTGTGTA